>NZ_JBIUYA010000018.1:0-124115 GCF_044744285.1 Pseudomonas sp. NPDC087336
TGCATGATGTCTTCGAAGAAGATGTTCGGCGACTTGCCACCCAGCTCCACGGTGGACGGAATGATGTTTTCGGCCGCGCATTTCATGATGTGCGAACCGACCGGGGTCGAGCCGGTGAAGGCGATCTTGGCGATGCGTTTGCTGGTGGCCAAGGCTTCGCCGGCTTCACGACCGAAGCCTTGCACGATGTTCAGCACGCCCGGTGGCAGCAGGTCGCCAATCAGCTCGACCAGCACGGTGATACCCAGTGGGGTTTGCTCGGCAGGCTTGAGCACCACGCAGTTGCCGGCGGCCAGGGCCGGGGCGAGTTTCCAGGCGGCCATCAGGATCGGGAAGTTCCACGGGATGATCTGCCCGACCACGCCCAGGGGTTCATGGATGTGATAGGCCACGGTGTTGCCGTCGATTTCGGCAGCGCTGCCTTCCTGGGCGCGCAGGCAACCGGCGAAGTAGCGGAAATGGTCGGCGGCCAGCGGGATGTCGGCGTTGAGGGTTTCACGCACGGCCTTGCCGTTGTCCCAGGATTCGGTGATCGCCAGGGTTTCCAGGTGCTGTTCGATGCGGTCGGCGATTTTCAGCAGCACCAGCGAGCGCGCCTGGACGGACGTGGCGCCCCAGGCATCGGCGGCGGCGTGGGAAGCGTCCAAAGCCTTCTCGATGTCTTCAGCCGTGGAGCGCGGGAATTCGGCAATGGGTTGGCCATTCACGGGCGAGGTATTGGTGAAGTACTGACCTTTGACCGGCGCGACGAACTCGCCGCCGATGTAGTTACCGTAACGGGACTTGAAGGAAACGACGGCACCGGGAGTGCCAGGATGGGCGTAGATCATGATGCTGTTCTCTTGTTGTTTTGGGTGGTGACCGCCCCTTGGACGGCCACTGTCAGTGAATTGCACAAGCCCGACAGGCTCAGCAGCCCTGAGGGGTTTCCCCACGGGCCAGACGCGCATTGATGTCTTCGATGACCGCCGGCAAATCGACGATGGTGTCGATCAGGTAGTGCGGGCGCGAACCTTCGAACATCTTGACGATGCGCGCGCGTTCCTCGGCCAGTTGCTCCAGGGATAAACGCTTGAACTCGTCATAGGTCAGGCCCAGTGCATTGCCGGAGCAGGTCAGCGCGACGGTCCACATGCCCGCGCTGCGTCCTTCGAGAATGCCCGGCCAGGTGTCATCGACCTTCACGCAGGCGGCGACGTCGCTGATGCCCAGCGCGATGACGTTGGCCAAGGCTTGAGCCGGGTGCGGGCGCCCGTTGGGCACTTCGTCGGTCGCCACCACGTGGTCGGTGACATAGCCGTTCTTGCGCGCCAGCTCCACGACTTTTTCCATGACCACGGCCGGGTAGCCGGAGCAGGAGCCGATTTTCAGACCCTTGTCGCGCAAGCCGTTGATGGTCTCGAGCGCACCGGGAATCAGCGCCGAGTGCAGCGCGATCTTCTCGATCTGCAGCGGCATGAAGCGCTCGTAGAGGGCGGTGACATCATCATCGGTTGGCAACCGGCCGAACACGGCATGGTAGCGGTCGGCAATCTGCGGCTCGTTGCACAGCGTACGGATGTGGTCCCACTTGCCCATGCCCATCGGCCCGCGGGCTTCTTGCAGGGACACCGCGACGCCGAACTCGGCAAAGGCTTCGACGAAAATCTGCGTCGGTGCGAAAGAGCCGAAATCCACGACGGTGCCCGCCCAGTCCAGAACCACGGCTTGCAATTGGGAAGGTTGTTTGTAGTTCATGAGAATTGCTCCAGTGATCAGTGTTTAATGTGTTCGGGGTCAGGAATGGGTGCCGAGGATGACCGGCTGTACTGGCGTCGAGGCCAGCACCGTGCTTTCCACCGTTTTCGGGCGGCTGTTCCAGAATGGCACCAGCATCAGGCTGGCCAGCAGTGCGGCGCCGGTGAACACCAGGAACACGGTGATGGTGTCGAAGTAACCCGGCAGCAAGCCGCCGAGCACCGCACCTACCGAGCCGCAGCCATTGACGAAGCCCGCGGCGGAGGCCGCGCCGTCTTTGCTGCCGAAGTCGATCGCCGCCGAGCCGCTGAGCATCGAGTCCGGCCCGTAGAGCGACAGGCCCATCATGAACAGCAGGCCGACCACGATGTAGAGGCTGCCGCTTTGCATGGCCGGAACGAACAGCGCAAGGCAAACGGTAAGGACCACCAGGCTCAGGACACAGACGGGTATGCGACGGGCGCCGAAGTACTTGTCCGAGGCGATACCGATGAGGATCGGCCCGATCAGGCCAGCCAGTTCAAACGAGGTGGGGACGATGGCGGAGGCCACCTTGCCGATCTCGGGCATGCGTTCGTAGATGATCACCGGCCCCCACAGCAGGATGGCGTAGCGCGCTGGCTTGAGCATGAAGTAGGCGAGGCCCAGCACCAGCACGGTTCGATTTTTCATCACCGTGCGCAAGCCTGCCCACATGCTTTCGCGCGGCACCACGACACTGCTGACGGGCTCGATTTCGATCTCGACAGGCGGCAAGCCGACGTCTTCTGGCTTGTTGCGTTGCAGGAAGAAGAACAACACCGCCACCACCAGTACCACCACGGCGCTGCTGATGAACGCGAGGCGCCAGTCGTGGTAGTGGTTGTAGGCCCACCAACCGGCAAACGGTGTGGCGACCAGGCCACCAAAGGCGTAGGAGGTGCTCCACAAACCCAGTACGCGGCCACGTTCGCCAGTGCTGAAGAAACTGCCGACGTTCTTGCACAGACCCGACCAGCCGGTGGACTGGGCAAGGCCCTGGACCAGCATGCAGGAGGCGAAAATCGGCAGGGTGGCGTAGGTACCCATGAGCAGCGCGGCCAACGCCGATATGACCAGTCCGCTCAGGACCACGACCCTGGGGCCGAAGCGGTCAGAGAAGTTGCCCCACAGAAACTGCCCCACGGCATACGCCGTCAGGTAGAGGGCGTCGAGATTGGCCATCATGGCTTTTTCGAGCATGAAGTCCGGGTCTTCACCAATACCCAGTTTCGCGACGGAAAACGCCTTGCGGGTGAAGTAGAAGGCGGCATACGCCACCCAGGTGATGAGAAAAACTTGCACGCGCCAGCGCTGGAGCGATTTCCAGCCGGTTGCGAGAGGATTTGTAGCGTTCTTGTTCATGGTGTTCTGATCCCGTATGTGGTGCCAGACAGCGCAAAGTAATGGGTTTTGTTTTTGTTTTCGGTACAGAAAGTCAGTCCACGCACGCGACATCGATGAGATGGCCGTGAGGTGGCATCCAGCTTTAAGCATTAACTTGACGCGGTCGCTGACGCTTGCCCGGCTGTGCCTGGCGCTCAGTCAGCGAGTCCATGTTGAAAAAAAGATCCCTGTCCAAAGGTGCTACCCATTGCACCCGTGCTCGAATGACAAGGACCTTTAAAGGGCGATCAGCCTGCCGGCAGATGCATGTCGACGTTCATCGCCACGAGACTGTCGGCGATGGCGCGCAGCAATTGATGGACGATGTATTCGTCGATTTGGCCGATACAGCCGATACGGAAACTGTCGGCAACGGTGAGTTTGCCGGGATAGATGATGAACTGGCGGGCCTTGAGTTCATCGTAGAAACGCTTGAACTCGAAGTTCGGATGCTCCGGGCTGAAGAACGTGGTGATGATCGGCGACAACCAACGGTCTTCGAGCAACGTTTTGAAGCCAAGCTTGCGCATGCCAGCGACCAGTACATCGCGATTGCGTGTGTAGCGCGCCAGGCGGCCATGCACGCCACCTTCGGCATCGTGTTGCTCCAGAGCTTTATGGAAGGCCACGACGCTGTGGGTCGGCGGGGTGAAACGCCATTGGCCGGTGCGCTCCATGTACACCCACTGCTCGTACAGGTCCAGGCTCAGTGAGTTGGCGCGGCCTTTGGCGGCCTCCAGCACGGAGCGGCGGATGATGACGAAACCGAACCCCGGAATACCCTCGATGCATTTGTTGGCAGAGGACACCACCACGTCGAATGCTATGTCATTGACCGTCAGGGGCACGGCGCCGAAGGAGCTCATGGCATCGATGATCAGGCTCTTGCCATGAGCCTTCACCACATCGGCGATTTCGCGCAGCGGATTGAGAATGCCGGAGCTGGTTTCGCAATGGACGATGAAGACGTTGGTGACGTCCGGATTGTCCTTGAGCAGGGCGTCGACTTCCTCGGGCTGCGGCGGCAGGTAGTCGCCTTTGTCCAGGGTGATGAAGGCGCGACCGAGGTATTCCAGGGTCTTGGTGGCGCGTTGGCCGTAGGCGCCATTCATCAGCACCAGTGCCTTGCCGTCACGCGGGATGGCCGTGGCCAAGGCCGCTTCCACTGAGTAGCTGCCGCTGCCTTGCAACGGCACGCAGGCGAAACTGTCGTCCGTTACGCCCGCCATGCCCAGCAGGTTCTGGCGAACCTCGGCCGTGACTTGATTGAAGGCAACGTCCCATGATCCCCAGTCGCGCAGCATGGCTTCCTTGGTGGCTCTGGAAGTGGTCAATGGCCCTGGGGTCAGCAAGTAGGGTTCACCCAAGGCGGGTGTAGCCAGTGCCTGCGGGGTCGGAAATTCAGCTTTGGTCATGATCTTCTCCGGCGGTGTTGTTTTTGTGGGGGAGTGATGCATGGAGTGATCAAAACATTTGCTGAAAAATAACTGAAATCGATTTATCACATGTCACAAACAAGCTGGGCTTATAAGTTGAAACAGGGTCGCGTTGCTCGATATCGGCTGACTCACGCCAATAATGGACGGTTGAAACCCGAAAACCCCGCCAGGCAAGCGCCAGGCAGGGTTGACCATCAAGCCAGAATCGAAGACCTGTCGCTGCGCTAAGCCTTGTCCGACTTGCCGGCCGCCGCGGCGAATTTCGCCAGGCGCACATCCAGTCGACGGGGGCGCAGGTTGTGGTCCTCGGCGTGCTCCTTGCGCCGGATGGCGTTGCGCACCATCAGCGAGCCCAGGTAGCGGATCGGCTCTGGCGGGAAGTGGCCGAGCGGGCCTTGTACCAGCGGCGAGCGTGTCCAGGGGTTGTCCACCCCCAACACCAGCGAGGAGAGGATTTGCCCTCCCATGTGACAGGGACCGACGCCGCTGCCGGAATAGCCGAAGCCATAAAACACGTTGCCGCTGGCGCCCATTCGACCGAAGAACGGCAGCCCGGTGACGGAGCGATCGGACGGGCCGTTCCAGGTGGCGGCAATGCCGACATCGGCAAAGTCTGGAAAGAACTCGGTCAGGGTATTGCGCAATAACCCTTCGTACGGTGAAGGCTGGTCAAACACCGGCAGGATGCGCCCGCCATAAGCGAAGGTATTGCCGCCTTTGCCGAGCATGATCCGGCCGTCCGGGGTGTTGTGGTAGTAGTGCACGAAGATGCGCGAGTCGAGCACGGTGACTCCGCTGGTCAGGCCGATTCGTTCGAGCAGGTCGGGTCGTGGCTCGGTGATGATCATGTCGCTGGAGACGATGGCCACCGAGCGCGAAAACTCCGGAAAAGCACGGGCCATCCAGGCGTTGATGGCCAGGACTACGCGCTTGGCCACCACGCGCCCGCCCGGCGTTTTGACGGTGGCCGGCAGCCCGTGTTCGAGTCCGGTCATTGGCGAACCCTCATGGATTCGCACGCCAAGTTCGAGCGCCACCCGGCGCAGGCCGCGCACCAGCTTGCCCGGTTGCACACTGGCCGCCGCTGGAGAGAACCAGCCTTCGACGTGCCGGGTTGAACCGGACATACGTTGCACTTCAGGGAGCGCGCGCTTGCTGAAGGAGTTGATGCCATGGCGTTCCAGCGCCGCAATCACCCCGTCCGTCGAGCCGACCTGGGCGCGGTTGGTCGCGGTGTAGAGCGTGCCATCGAGACGGTAATCGGCGTCCACCGCGTATTTTTTGCAAAAGTCGCCGATGGCGTAAATGCTCTGTTCCGACTCCTTGACCAGGCGCACGGCCTCCTCGACGCCGAACAAGCGCTCCAGGGTGAAGAACTTGGCCGACCAGGACAGCGCACAGCCGCCGTTGCGTCCACTGGCACCGGCGCCGCAGATGTCCGCTTCGACGATGACAACGTCCAGCTCGGGGTTCTGTTCCTTGAGCATGATGGCGGTCCATAGACCGGTGTAGCCGCCGCCGACGATGCAGACGTCGGCGTGGGTGTCCTGGCGCAATGGCGGGCAGGGCGTGTCGGATTGGCTTTTCAGGGCCTGGTCGAGCCAGTAGGGGCGCATGGGGTGTCTCCGTCAGGGTACCGGGGGTAGGGCGGGGCAGGGATTGAGGAAGCGATCAGCCGCAGGCGGCGACCACGATCATTTCCACGCGCCAACCGGGATCGATCAGATCGGCCAGGGTGCAAGCGCGTGCGGGGGCATGACCTTCGGGAAAAAATTCGTCCCAGACCCTGTTCAGCCCCTCATAGTCCTCGCGATGGGCCAGCAGGATGCGCGCCGAAAGCACCCGGCTGCGGTTGCTGCCGACACTGAGCAACAGCTGCTCGATGGCGCAAAGCACCTCGTGGGTCTGTGCCTCGATACCGCCGCTGAGGTCCGTGGCAACCTGGCCCCCGATGTAGAGGACGTTGTCATGCCGGACCATGTCCGAACGGCGTTTTATCGTGGCGAAACGTTCGATTTCCATTAGACATTCCTGATTGATAGCGCTGCAGCTCAGCGGGTAAGGCATTTGCGAAATCCATCCTTGCAGTTCATTGTTCATAAATAAAATCGATTTATCGTATGCGTGAATAAGTTGAAACTATAGGAAGGCCACCCATGACCATCTCCCATACCCAGCTCAAGGCTTTCCACGCCGTGGCCACCCATGGCAGTTTCACCCGCGCGGCCGAGCAGCTCTGCCTGTCCCAGCCGGCGGTGTCCGACCAGGTGCGCAAGCTCGAGGATTACTACGGTGTGATGGTGTTCTACCGTGACAAACGCCTGGTGCGCCTGACGGAAGTGGGCGAGCGCCTGTTCGGCCTGACCCAGCGCCTGTTCGACATCAGCGTCGATGCCCACGACATGTTGATGGACTACCGCACCCTGTCGACGGGCACCCTCAACCTGGCCGTGGACGCGCCGGTGCATGTACTGCCCTATGTCGCGCGCTTCTGTGCGCGATACCCGGGGGTGGATGTGAAAGTTGAAACGGCCAATACCGATGAGGTTCTGCAGCGGCTGTTCGGCCACCAGGCCGACATCGCCCTGCTGGGGCGCAATATCGAAGATGACCGGCTGCTCAAGCTGCCGCTTCGCAGCGACCCGATGCTCGCCTTCGTCGCCCATGACCATCCCTGGGCACAACGCAAATCCATCAGCCTCGCCGACCTGGACAACACGCCCCTGGTATTGCGTGAGCAGGGCTCGGTGACGCGGCTATCCCTGGAAGAGGCGATGGCGACGGCGGGCTTGCGCATTCGCAAGGCGATCGAGGTGGAGGGGCGTGAAGCGGCGCGCGAGGCTGTGGCCATCGGCATGGGGGTCGGAGTCGTCTCGGCGGCCGAGCTCGGTTCGGATTCGCGCATTCGCGGATTGCCGATTGTCGATTGCCAGCACCGCTTCACCGAGACCCTGGTGTGCCTTCGGGCACAGAGTTCCCGACGCATCCTGACGACCTTCTTTGACATTGTCAGGGAGGTGGCGGGGGAGTGATTTGCACAAGCGCTTGAGTTCGTCGGTGACCGCCTTCCAACACAGAGCGGACGTAGGGGTATTAGCTGTACAAAATGATAATTTGGTATAGCTTTTAAAGGTCCCTTGAAGCTTATCGAGGCCTTTGCATGTATGAAGACAGACCGTTTTATCCGCCGCGTTGTCTGTCTTGTTCTGATGCTCCAGAGTCCAGGACTGTTGGCTGATTGGCGCGAGGTCCTGCCCGATGCGCGTCGGATGGGGGGTGGGGAGATGCGCGTATTCGGTTTCTCCATCTACAGCGCGCAATTGTGGAGCCCGCGCCCGCTTGCCGGTGATCCGCCAGGCGCGGATGTGCCTTTTGCGCTGGAGCTGACCTACCGTCGCTCGATCAGTCGCGAGGATCTGGTCGAGGCCAGCATCAAGGAAATCCGGCGCCTGTCGCCCTCTCCGCCGAATTCGCAATTGATGGCCCGTTGGGAGCGGGAGATGCAGAAGGCGTTTGTCGATGTGCGCGCCGGTGACCGCATCACAGGCGTCTATTTGCCCGCAGAGGGCGCACGTTTTTACGTCGGAGAAAATCTGCGGCATGTGGTGAGGGACAATGCGTTCGCCGAAGCCTTTTTCGCCATCTGGCTTGACCCCCGAACCCGCGACCCGCAGCTACGCGCCCAATTGCTGGGCACCCCGAAACCCTGAAACCGTTGAGGAAATGCGCATGTTGAGGATATGGCTACTGATGCTGTGCATCGGCCTTGCAAGCTGCAGCCGGGTGGATGTGCAAACCTACAGTCAGGAAACGCCCAAGCTTGATTTGCGCGAATTTTTCGAGGGGCGGGTTGAAGCCTGGGGTATGTTTCAAAAGCGCTCAGGCGAGGTCACCAAACGCTTCCACGTGGAAATCAATAGCCACTCCGAAGGCAACCGGCTGATCCTCGACGAATCATTTACGTACAGCGACGGTACCCGGCAAAAACGGGTATGGACGCTAACCCCGGCCGGACCTGGCCAATGGCGTGGAACCGCTGGCGACGTGGTGGGCGAGGCGCGTGGTGAGTTGGCAGGTAATACATTGCGCTGGAGATATGTGCTGAGGTTGCCGGTGGATGGCAAGGAGTATGAAGTTCATTTGGACGACTGGATGTACTTGATGGACAAGAACACCCTGATCAATCGCTCGTTCATGACCAAGTTCGACGTGGAAGTTGGCCAGATCACCTTGTTCTTTCGCAAGCAGTCGTGAGTCAACGAGCAGGCTGTCCGGCCATCCAGTGCAATGCCGGCATCAACATCGCCCAAATCAATGCGAGTATCAGAACGCTGGGCCAAACCCCCAGCGGCAGCCCCACGTCTGCCAGACTGGCGCCCCCCCAGTAAGAGAGAGGCCCGCCAACAGTCCCCAGTAGGCTACCCATCCACCAGGGACGCCTTGTCCAGCTCAGGCTGTGACGCAAAGTGCTGGCGAAAAGTACCCAGAGTATTGCCAGCCAGAGCGGCAAAACGAGCGTGGCACCGGGAAACTGGAAGACCCCGAGGTGCAATAGTGCACTGTCCAGGACCCAGCCGCAGGCTGACACCTTGAACAGATAACGCCACTCATCAGGGGTGTTGAAAATCCAAAACAGGTGTATGGCCAGGCAGGTCATTGCAATCAGCAACAGCCAAGGCCGTTGCGCCCCCAGCACGCAGGCGAACCAGCCGATCTGGAAAAGTCCTGCGTTGAGCAACAACCGGCCTCGCACGCTCACGCCTCCAGGCCGAACGGCTGTGGCCGTGCCCCGGGTTTGGCGAGTAAAAGGTGCGCGGTGCCGATGCTTCGTTCCAGAAAGCCGCCCTCGCAGTAGCACAGGTAAAATTCCCACAGGCGGAAAAACGCCTGGTCGTAGCCTAACGCTTCCAGATTGTGCCGGCTGCGCCTCAGGTTGTCGTGCCACAGGCGAAGCGTGCGTGCGTAATGCAGCCCGAAATCTTCCATGTGATGAAGGTTCAGGTCGGTGTCGCGACTGATGGTGTGCAGCAGGGCGCTCACCGAAGGCAAGGCGCCACCCGGGAAGATGTAGCGCTGGATGAAGTCGACTGTTCTTTTCGCCTGCTCGTAGCGTTGGTCTCGAATAGTGATGACCTGCAATAGCATGAGCCCGTGGTCCTTGAGCAGGTGGGCGCACTGTTTGAAGTAGGTGGGCAGGAAGCGGTGGCCGACGGCTTCGATCATCTCGATTGACACCAGCTTGTCGTATTTGCCCGTCAGGTCACGATAGTCCTGCAACAGCAGGGTGATGCGATCTTCCAGGGACTGCTCTTCGATCAGGCGCCGGGTGTAGGCAAACTGCTCACGCGACAGCGTGGTGGTCGTGACCTTGCAGCCGTATCGGGTGGCCGCATAAATGGCCATGCCGCCCCAGCCCGTGCCGATCTCCAGCAGGTGGTCACCGGGTTTGAGATCGAGCTTTTGGCAGATGCGCTCCAGCTTGTACATCTGGGCCTGTTCGAGGCTATCGCTGTTGGAGCGGAACATGGCTGCCGAGTACATCATGCTGGGGTCCAGCAGTTGTTCAAACAGCGCATTGCCCAGGTCGTAATGCGCGCGGATGTTGCGTTGCGAGCCTTGGCGGGTGTTGCGGTTGAGCCAGTGCAGTGCTTTTACCAGTGGACGGCGTAAACGTGCCAGGCCGCGCTCCATTCCATCCAGCACGTCGAGGTTGGCAACGAATACCCGGACCACGGCCGTCAGGTCGCAGCTGCTCCAGTACCCATGGATATAGGCCTCGCCAGCGCCAATTGAGCCATTGACCGCCACCATTGGCCAGAGCGCCGCATTGTGCACTTCGATTTCGCCATGCGGTGCCGCGCCAGGTTGGCCGAAGCTCAGTGGCTCACCGTCGACGATGATGACCAGATGCCCGTGACGCAGGTGCGCCAGTTGACGCAAGACGCCTTTCTTCAATACGCGGGCGCTTATCCCGTTGGCCGCAGAGCTACACGTTATGGGGGTCAGGCTAGGATTCGTCATGGCGAGACTCCAGGTTCGCGGTGCGGTATTCACCGGCGGCGGCTTTATGGGAGAACAGCGGCAGACGCTTGAGCAGCAGACGCAGGGCCTGCGAGTAAATGCCGAGCAGGGTCTTGCCGGTCATCCAGGGAAACTCCAGAAGGTGGCGATGCAGGCTTTGGCGTGTCAGTTCGACACGCTCCAGGCCCAGGCCGGCTTCAAATATTTTTTGCTCACCCTGCCAATCCTGCATGGTGACTTGCAGCGTTTGGCCGGGAGCGGAAAAGCGCATGCGGTACTCCAGGTCACGAGGCAGGAAGGGCGAGACGTGAAAGCTCTTGGCGACCCTGTGGCATGACTCACCGGTTGCATGGGTCGGCAGTACATAGTGGTAACGCTCGCGCCAGGGGGTATTGCTGACTTCGCAGAGAATGGCGGCCAGGCTGCCGTCGGATTCGAAGCAATAAAACAGGCTGACCGGATTGAAAGACAGCCCCCAGCTGCGCGGCTGGGTGAGCAGACAGATCCGTCCCTGCGGCGCGTGACCAAGGGCCTGTTCCACGCGCTGGCGCACTGCATCGCTCAGGGTCATGCCCTGACGCGTTGCAAGCGGGAGGTAGTCGGTTTCGCGGAAGGCGAAGGCGGCCCAGCGCGAATGTCCGGCGAGCCAGGATAAGCCCAGCACCTGCGGTTGTTCCGCCAGATCGAGGTAGAGCATACCCATGCGGTAGCGAAACCCATGGACGCGCGGCAGCAGCCGTCGGTGGCTGACCCAGCCGCGGTACAACGCGCTGTTCACAGCTGTTCTCCGAAAGCGGCTGCCACTCGCAAGGCGCTTACCACGCCATCCTCGTGGAAACCGTTGGCCCAGTAGGCGCCGCAGTAGTAGCTGAACCGGGCGCCCTGTAATTCTTGCCAGCGTGCCTGTGCGACCAGGCCTGCCTGGCTGTATTGCGGATGGGCGTAGCGCAAGCGCTGGAGGATTTTGCCCGGGTCAATGGCCGCGGTCTGGTTCAGGCTGACGCAGAAGGTGGTGTTGCTCGAAAGCCCCTGGAGGATATTCATGTTGTAGGTGACAGCGGCCAGGTGCCGGGCTGAGCCGCCGAGGCGGTAATTCCAGCTCGCCCACGCTCGGCGACGGTTGGGCAACAGGCGGGTATCGCTGTGCAGTACCACATCGTTCTCGGCGTAATGCAGTGCGCCGAGTATCTCCCGCTCGGCCTGGCTGGGAGCGGCCAGCAGCCGTAACGCCTGGTCGCTGTGACAGGCGAACACGACGTTGTCAAAACGCTGGCTGCCTGTCGCACAGTGCAGGGTGACCCCACCCGCGTCACGCTCCACCCGATACACCGGGCAGTTGAGGCGGATACGCTCGACAAAGCCTTCGCTCAACGCGGCTACGTAACGGCGCGAACCGCCGCTGACCACGCGCCATTGCGGCCGATGGGTGACGGACAGGAGCCCATGATTTTTGCAAAAGCGTACGAAGAACTGCAGCGGAAAACGCTGCATGTCGCCCAGTGACATCGACCAGATCGCCGACCCCATGGGCACTATGTAATGTTCGATAAAACGCTGGCCGTAGCCGTTTTGCCGTAGATAGTCTCCCAGCGTGATGTCGGCAGTCATGCGCTGTTCGTCAAGGTCACGCAAGGCTTGGCGGTTGAAGCGCAAAATCTCGCGCAACATGCCCCAGAATCCAGGTGAAAGCAGATTGCGCCGCTGGGCAAACACCTGGTTGAGGTTGCCGCCATTGTATTCGATGCCGGTCTGCGGATCCTGAACCGAGAAGCTCATCTCGGTGGGTTGCGAGGCCACGCCGAGTTGATCCAGCAGACGGATGAAGTTGGGGTAGGTCCAGTCGTTGAAGACGATAAAACCCGTATCGATGGCATGGCGTTCGCCCTGTACTTCCACGTCAACGGTATGGCTATGGCCACCGATCCAGTCACTGGCCTCGAATACAGTGATATCGTGCCGACGGTTGAGCAGGTAGGCGCAGGTCAGGCCGGAAATGCCGCTGCCGATGATGGCTATTTTCATGACGGCTCTTGCGTGGCTGGACGCGCCATGCGTCTGCCCAGCGTCAGTTGCAGGCGTTGAGGCAATAACGCCAATGCGCGCAAGACGGCAATGAATGGCCCGGGAAATGCAATTTCCAGTGGCCGTTTTTCCAGTCGGGTGGTGATGTAGACGGCAGCTTTGCCGACCGGCCAACGCATCGGCATCGGAAAATCGTTCTGTCGCGTGAGTGGCGTATCGACAAAGCCCGGGCTCACGAGCGTGACGTCGATACCCTCGTGTACCAGGTCGATGCGTAACGATTGAAACAGGTAACGCATCGCCGCCTTGGAGGCGCCATAAGCTTCGGCGCGCGGTAACGGCAGGTAGGTCACCGAGCTGCACACGGCCACCAGATGCGGCCGCTTGGCCTTGCGCAACAGCGGTAGGGCAGCTTCCACGCAGTAGGCGGCGGAAAACAGATTGGCCCGCATCACACGTTCGATCATGCTGGCTTCAAAGACGCCGGCGTCCACATACTCGCAGGTGCCAGCGTTGAGGATGACCTGGTCCAGATGGCCCCAGACTTGCCCGATTCGCTCACCCATGGCTTGAACTTCGCGTGGCTCGGTCAAGTCGCCTGGCAAAAGAAGTACCTGCTGCGGATAACCCCTGTGCAATCTTTCCAAGGCCTCTACATTGCGGGCGCTGACAGCCAGGAAATGACCCTGGGTCAATAAGATCTCCGCCAGGGCGGCACCTATGCCGCTGCTGGCTCCAGTGAGCCAGATGCGTTTCATGCCAACCTCCGTTTTAGCCAGCCAATCGCGGTTCCCATCAGAGGCAAGTGCTCATAGAGCAGAGCGCCCGCATCAAAATAGTCGCGATGCTGATACACCTTCTCGTGCCACAGCAGGTACGAACAGCCAACGACTTCTATGCGTTGGCCATGGCGCAAGCGGGAATGGCGATAATGCAGGGTCCAGCGTAGATATCCGACGCCGTCTTGCGCTTGGTCATAGCCGTGGAACGTGAAGCGAAGTTCGCTGACGTTGGCGTATAGCTCAGTGAAGTATTCCTGCAGCGCTGGCAGGCCCTGGATCTCATGGAGCGGATCACTGAAGCGTACGTCGTGACTGTACAGCTGCTTGAGTTTGTGCAAATTGCGGCCGTCCAGCGCTGCAAATTCACTGGCGAAACATCGCAAGAAATCAGCCACGTCGTGTCTCCATTGCTGGCAGGCATGGAATTTCCCCTGTTTCATTTTCTTATACAGGTACAGGAGTTTTGTATAGTTATTTGAAGGATAGGATGCGGTCTGTACAAGTCAATTTTTTTGTACAACTTTTTTGGGGTTGACCGCTTTCCCACTCTGACCGCCGGTATCGGCTGTGCCGATGCATGCCTGCGAATTATCGATTTGTGCGGTTAACTCCGGGCCATGAGTATGGCGCCACGCCTTACAACAAAAAGTAGAGGACCGCCATGACCGCCCGATTCCATAATCCTGTTGATACACGTTTGGGCTATGACAGCCTTGCAGAGCTTGCCTCGATCACGGAAAACCAAAAGGTTGCCCTGGTGATCTTTCCCGAAGCGCGTGGGTTGGGACTGGTCGATCGCATTCAGGGTTTGCTCGGCGAGCGGCTGATCTACATTGTCGAAGATGTTCAACCCAATCCCGACGTCGCTCAATTGCGCGGCACCTATGAGCGCTTCTGGCAGGAAGCGGGCGATTGCCCGACGGTCATCGCCGTCGGCGGAGGCAGCGCCATCGATACGGCCAAGGCTTTGATCGTGGGCACGCACTCGGGTCGTTTCGATGAACTGCTCGCCTTGCTGGCAACGGGCAAGCCCTTTGTTCCAGCCCACAGCAAAGCGCTGATCGCGGTGCCCACCACGGCCGGAACCGGCAGTGAAGTCACCCCATGGGCGACGATCTGGGATACCGAGGGACAGAAAAAATACTCGCTGCACCTGGACTGCACCTGGCCCAAAGTGGCGATTGTCGATCCCGGTCTCATGCTCACCGTTCCGGCTGGCGTCACGGTTTCAACCGGTCTGGACGCGCTGTCCCATGCGCTGGAGTCCATCTGGAACATCAATGCCAATCCGGTTTCGGACACCTTCGCGATCTCCGCGATCGAAGACATTCTTGAGTGCCTGCCGCTGTTGCGCCATGACCTGGGCAACAAGGAGCTGCGCTCACGGATGGCACTGGCCGCACTCAAGGCCGGACTGGCCTTTTCCAATACCAAGACGGCGCTGGCCCACTCCATTTCCTACGAGATGACGCTGCGCCACGGCCTGCCCCATGGCATCGCCTGTTCCTTCACCTTGCCCCTGGTCCTGGGCCTGGCGTGGGGGCATGACGATTCGCGCGACAGGACCTTGCAACGGGTGTTCGGCAAAGACCTCGACGAAGCGCAGGCACAGCTGCGCAATTTCCTGCACAGCCTTGACGTAAAGACCGAGTTTACCGACTACGGCGTTACGGAAAAGGAAGCCCGGGAGATGATCCAGTTCGCAATGCAGGGCGCACGAGGCAAGAACTTCATCGGTGCGCAAGCCGCCTAGCACATTGCCTACCCCCAAAAAATGCACCGCCGTGGCGTAACGGGTCGCGGCGATTTCCGACGGCACTTGTACAAAAGGTGCGCCCTCCGATTCGCCTGGAGGGTACGAACAATAATAAGGAAAAGATCATGAATCGTGCCCAAGCTTTACCGAGTCTGGCAGCCTCCACTTCCTCGTTCCGGGTCGCTCAATGGCGCATGCTGCTGGCGGCGATGTTCTGCTACCTGTTTTTCTACACGGGCCGACAAACGTTCGGTTTCGCCATCCCAGGCATCCAGGCAGAGTTTGGTTTCACCAAGGAACATCTTGGTTGGGCCTCGGCTGCTATGTTGTGGGCGTATGCCATCGGCCAGGCGATCAATGGCAACCTTGCCGACAAGTTCGGTGGGCGCCGCATCATGACAGCCGGTGCCGTGTTGTCTTGTGCCGCCAATTGGATCACCAGCTTCGCCGGTAGCTTCGCAGCGCTCATTTTACCCTGGGGCATAAACGGTTACTTCCAGGCATTAGGCTGGGCGCCAGGCAGTCGGCTGATCTCCAATTGGTGGAGTACTGGCGAACGGGGCAAAGTCTATGGTTTTTACGTGTTCGCTGCCGGTTGCGCGTCTGTCCTGTCCTACGTGACCTCAATCGTTGTGCTTGAAGTGCTGCAACTGGAGTGGCGCTGGATCTTCCGCTTGCCGGTACTGCTGATGCTGGCTGGGGGCATCGTCTTTTACCTGGTGGCGCGTGAACGTCCACAGGACATGGGCTTCGAGCCGCTCGCCGATACCGGTGTGGCCAATGCCGATGACAAAAATCACGAAGTCGCCCACGGCGAAGTCGAAACCTCGGCGCAACGCTACAAGGCCGTCCTGAAAAATTACCGCTTGATCATCGCTGCAATCTCCCTGGGCTTCCAGAATGCCGCGCGCTACGGTCTTATCGTCTGGGTGCCGGTGCATTTTCTGGGCGCCGACTGGAAAAGTGGCGACAGCATGATCGATCCCAAGTGGATCACGGTGGCGCTGCCGGTGGGCATGGCCATCGGTGCGCTCAGCAATGGCTGGATCTCGGACAAACTGTTCGGTTCGAAACGCTACCTGGCGATCATGCTCTACATGTTCCTCGGCGCTGGCACCAGCCTGTGGATGTGGAGCCTTGCGCCCCACAGTGCCATCGGCCTTGTGGCGTTGTTTCTCTGTGGGTTCTTCGTCTACGGGCCCGCATCCAGTTTCTGGGCGCTGTGCCCGGATCTGGTCGGCGCCAAGCGCGCAGGCACCGCAACCGGCATCATGAACTTCTCGTCCTACCTGTTCGCAGGCCTGGCGGAGCCGCTGATCGGCAGTATGCTCGACAGTACCGGCAACACGTCGTTGATCTTCATCGTGGTCACGTCCGCCTGCCTGTGCAGCGCAGCGGTCGCCTTGTTCATCAGGCGTTGATTGCTGTTTTCACCGGTATGAATCAGGGCTGCGGCTCAGCAACAGGATCTTTTATGTACCAGTACCACAAGTGGCTACGTTCCTTTCACGCGGTGGCCAAGACCGGCAGTTTCACCTTGGCCGCCGAGTATCTGAGCGTGGGGCAGCCAACGGTCAGCGAGCAGGTCACGGCGCTGGAAAAGAAGTTTTCGGTGGAGCTCTTTCATCGACGCGGCCGCATCGTCGAGATGAGCTCGGCGGGGTACAAGTTGTATGCCATTACCCAGGGTCTCTTCGGTCAAGAGGACGAAGCCGTGCAACTTCTACAGAGCTTCAAGCAACGTAAAACCGGGATGTTGCGCCTGGGTGCCGTCTCGCCGCCCATTGCAATGAACCTGACGTATGAGTTGATGCAGCGCCATCCGGACATTGAGTTGGAAACATCATTCTCGCCGGAAAAAGAGACCCTGGACCGCCTGTTCAATTTCGATATCGATGTGGCCATCCTGGCGCTGTCCGAATTCGACCAGCGTTTTGATACGCAGCTTTACCGGCGTTATCCAATCATCGCCGTCGTGCGCGACGATCACCCCTGGGCTGCGCAGAAGCAGGTGCATGTGGAGCAGATCAGCGATGAGAAGTGGGTGCTTCGGGAAAAAAGCTCCCGTACTCGCCAACTGGTGGAGGAGAGCTGCCATCGCCTCGATGTTGCCGTGAACTGCGTCATGCAGTTGAACAGCCGCGAAGCCATCGTTCACGCCATCGCCAAAGGAATCGGCATCGGTTTCGTATCGGCTGTCGAATACGCCGAAACGCCGGGTACAAAGCCCATCACCTTTGTCGATCATCCGTTCTTTATTGATTACCACCTGTGTTGCCTGGGTATTCGTAGGAACCGACCGATGATCGCCGAGCTGTTTGATTCCAGTCCGATCCCGGCCACCTGATTCCCAGATCCGTATCAAGCCTCAATAACCTTACCTCCTGGCGACAGGAGGGACGGGCATCCCTTACCCAAAAATGGAGACTCACCATGCATTACAAGCAACCTTCCCAACTGCAAGCCGTGGTTCTGGACTGGGCGGGCACCGTCGTTGATTTCGGTTCATTCGCACCGACGCAGATTTTCGTCGAAGCCTTTGCCGAGTTCGGCGTCGCGGTGTCCCTGCAAGAAGCCCGCGGGCCGATGGGCATGGGCAAGTGGGACCACATCCGCACGCTGTGCAACGAGCCGCAGATTGCCGACCGCTACCATGCCGTGTTCGGCCGGTTGCCAACCGATGATGATGTCACCGCCCTCTACGAGCGCTTCATGCCGCTGCAGATCGAGAAGATCGCGCTGCACTCGGCGCTGATTCCCGGTGCGCTCGAGACCATCAACGGCTTGCGCGACAAGGGTCTGAAAATCGGCTCCTGCTCCGGCTACCCGGCCGTGGTCATGGAAAAAGTCGTGGAGCTGGCGCGCAAGAACGGCTATGTCACCGACCACGTGGTGGCGACCGACGAAGTGCCCAACGGGCGCCCGCACCCGGCTCAAGCCTTGGCCAACGTCATCGCGCTGGGCATCAGCGACGTCGCCGCCTGCGTGAAGGTCGATGACACCTGGCCGGGCATTCTCGAAGGGCGCAGCGCGGGCATGTGGACGGTGGCGTTGACCTGCTCCGGCAACGCACTGGGCCTGACCTATGACCAATACAAAATACTGTCAGCCGACGAGCTGAGCGAAGAACGAGCACGAATTACCGAGATGTTCGAAGGTTCGCGCCCGCACTACCTGATCGACACCATCGTCGATTTGCCGGCAGTCATTGAAGACATCAATGCTCGCCTTGCTCGCGGCGAGGTGCCTCAATCCTGCTGATGGTTTGAGTTTTACAGCTACCGGCCTGTTTTTGCGTGCCAGGGGCAGGCAGGTAGCGATTGTGGCTGCAGCGGCTAGGGTTCAGCATGTTTCACCGGGACCACACGGTGACGCTTCGCCGCCCAGACCACGCCACCCACCAGCAACACGATCGAGGTGACCTCCATCAAACCAGGCACCCGCTGGCTGAATAGAAAACCGTAGACACAGGCAAACAGCGTTTCGAACACGATCATCTGGCCGCTCAACGATGTGGCCATTCGACGCGAGCAGGCATTCCACAGCCCATTGGCCAGCCACGAACCACACAGTGCAAGGAACAGGCAGACCCACAGCAACGCCATCCAGCGGCTGTTTTCAACCTGAGCGGGCACCAGGTTCGGGAACAGCATCAAGGCGGCGATGCCGAACACGACCGCCACGATGCCCGTCACGATGCCCAGCAGTGTCGACCATTCGCTGCTGTTGAAATGGCTTTGCTTGAGATAACGGGCATTATGGGTGGCGTACCACGACCAACAGACAACCCCGCTGAAGCCGCAGGCCAGGCCCAGCAACTGGGTCGAAAGTGACGTACCCGCCGCCCGCGCGCCTGAGTGTTCCAGACTGACCGATACGATGCCCAGGAATACCAGCAACAGGGGCAGCTTGAGCTTTGTCAGGGGCAGGGACCCTGCATCACGACGCCCCAGAAAGGTAATGGCGACCGGCATCATGCCGTTGATAAGGGCCGCCGCCGTTACACCGCTCAGTTGTACGGAAGCGCCCAACAGCGCGTAGTTCAGGATGTTTCCGGTCAATGACAGACGCAGCAGCATGAAGACGTCGTTGCGCGTCAATCGGCCGAGCAAGCGGGATGCAATGGGCAAAGCCAAGAGCAGAGAGATCAGTCCATAGAGGGCAAACCGCACACTGCTGATCAGTACGGCATTGAATTCGGGCAGCAACGAAGGGCTGATAATCACCCCACCCCAGATGGCGCCTGCCAATATCGCAAATACAATCCCACTGTTCATCATCTCGGCTCTGACAGGCTATTTAGCGGCATTCTAGCCATGCTATATAAGCGCCACCTGCGATAAAAAGTGGGTCACCCATTCCGCATAGGAATGTCGGTGTGCAGTCGCCTAGCCAGGAGAATCCTCATCAACCGTTACCTGCGTACCTTGCCCCCCTTGGAGACCCTGATCACGTTTGAGGCCGTGGGGCGGCATAAAAGCTTCACGGGCGCCGCTGGCGAACTGTTCCTGACCCAGAGCGCCGTGAGCAAACAGATGCGCCAACTCGAGGACTGCATGGGCGTTGCGCTGTTCGAGCGCAAACCACGGGGTGTCACCTTGACCGGCGCAGCAGAGGAGCTGCTGATGACGGTCAACATGCTGCTTACCACGATGTACCAGAGCGTCACGCGAATTCGCAATGTCCATCAATCCAACGCCGTCTCGGTGCTGGCGACCCATGCCCTGGCCCAGTTCTGGTTGTTCCCCAAGTTGATCGAATTCAACAAGGCGTACCCCGACATCGCCGTGCACGTTCACGCGATCAACGAGTTCGACGAGGCCAGCCTGAATGATTTCGACGTGGGCATTCTCTATGGTTCCGGTCAATGGCCCTCGCTGGACAGCGATTTCCTGCTGCCGGAAATCGTCTATGCCGTGGCGCATCCTTCACTGGATGTCTCGGGGATCAAGACCTTGGAGCAGTTGTCGCAAGCCAACCTGGTGCAGATCGACACCTGCGCCTGGCAATGCCTGGACTGGCGCCAATGGTTTGGCCACTTTGGCATTGACTATGTAGCGCGGGACAAAGCCCCGGTCTTCAACCAGCTGACATTGGCCTATCGTGCCGTCCAGCAAGGCATGGGCATTGGCCTTGCGTGGACGTTCATGGCTGATGAGGCACTGGCCAAGGGAGAACTGCAGCGGGTGACACCTTTTGAATGCGTGACAGGCAATGGTGAATTCCTTGTGTCGCTCAAGCATCGCAAGCGCTCTGCTTCTGCCGAGATCTTTCGTCAGTGGCTCCTCGGGTCGATGGGCGATTGACTGCGCTAAGCGAATGCAGGGTGAAGGACGTGAGCATTTTTGGCCGATTTCTGACTGTCAGACGAGAGGCAGACAACGACGGATTCTGTTGAAAAAGTCGGATTTTCATAGCACCTGAACTCAGGCACGACCACCACCGAAGAACCTACTCACCACATTGAATGGTTTCTCGGCCCTTCGTTGACCTTTGCTGCGTTGTTATTGGGTTAGTTTGAGGTTATTTGGCTTGCGCAAGCAGATTCTCACGCTGAAGTTGAAGCCCGGCGCCCCGCTGGACGAGGTGTCCCTTGCTGCCCAGTTCGGGCTGTCACGTTCGCCGGTGCGGGATGCCCAGGCACGTCTGGTCACCGAGGGACTGGTGACGATGCTGCCGAACCGCACCACACTGGTCACCACCTTCGAGATCGAAGAATTTCCCAACTACATTGCTGCGCTCGACTTGATCCAGCGTGCGGTCACCCGTCTTGCTGCATTGCAGCGCACCGATGAAGACCTGCGGCGTATTGGGATGGCGAGGCCGCCTATCATGGCATCCCTTTCTGGCGCCGATTTCCAGGCCATGACCGAGCTCAACAAGAACCTGCACATGGAAATCGAGCCCCGCTGGCTCTTCGGGTATGGGCCGAGATCATGGGGAAATCGTCGAGGCGATTGCCGCCCGTGACGCCGATACCGCCGAACAGGCTGCCCACGAGCACACAATGCTGTTCCAGCGCAGGTTCCTGGACTACATGCAGCAGAACCTGACTTCGCGTATGCGTGTGGGTTGATAAAGCTGATCGACCCTGATGCTTATGCCTTGAGCGCCGAGTCTTTGCCGCAGTTGACGATTCCCACGACAAAGTGAGTCAGGGCATCCGACAGTTTTTGTTCCGGGAGTTGTGTGCTCTGCCAGAGGGATTGTCCGTACAGCATCCCGATGACGGCCTCTGTAATGAGTCCGGTGCGGTCGCTGATGCAGCCACTCTCACCCCGTTCCGCGGCGATGATCGCTCTCAGCAGGGCGGCATAACTGCTCTTGAGCAGATTGATTTCCCGCTGTTGCTCATCGGTCAAATTGACAAATTCACGTGTCACCAGCACCAGACGGTGCTTCTCTGCGAGATTGAACGCCACGAATGCCTGCACAAAGCGCTGCAGGCGATCTCGGTGATTCCTGGCGCCGCGCATACGACGCTTGGTAACGGCCAACAGGTCAGATACCGCGCCTTCAATCAGTTCGAACAACAAGCACTGTTTGTTCTCGAAATGCGCGTACAGCGAGCCAGCGTGCAGCCCCAGTTGCCCTGCAAGGTCGCGCAGGCCTATGGCCTGGTAACCGCGCGTCGCAAAGAGTTCCAGCGCCACATCGAGAAGACGGTCACGGGCACTGCCGGGTAAGGATTTCGGGTAGATACTGGCCGCAGGCATGGTGCTGTCCTGTGTGCTTGGGCTGGGGTACTTGCCGACCATTGCCGGGCAAATTGGGTTTGACCAAATGTAAGACAACAGGCATCTTACGTAAAGACTAATCGCGGAGGTGTTTTATGGATGGGCAAACGGTCGTAATCGTCGGTGGCGCTTCGGGTCTGGGGTTGGAAACGGCCAAGCTGATGCGTCAGCGCGGGGCAGCGAAAATCGGCATCATTGACAGAAATGAGCAGTTGATGGCCGCCGCGGCAGAGGTGCTTCGCGCCGAGGGTTGCGAAGTGGCCACGGCGGTCGGCGATATCTCCCGGCAGGAATCAGCCCGCGGCGCTTTCCAGCAAATCGTCGATGCGCTGGGGCGCGTACATTGCCTGGTCAACAGCGCCGCGATTTATCCGCGCAAGGACATCTTTGAGATCACGGACGAGGAGTGGGATCTGGAAAACGCGGTGAACATCAAGGGCACTTACCACATGATGGTCGCCGCGGTGAAACACATGCAGGCCTACGTGGCGGCACCTGCCGTGACCGGCCGCATCGTCAATGTCACCTCGGTCGACGCGTTCAAGGCTCATCCGCAGAACGCCCACTACGCCGCGACCAAGGCCGCCGTTGTCAGTCTGACCAAATCCTTTGCCCAGGCCTGCGCCAAGGACCAGATCCTGGTCAATTCGGTGGCGCCTGCCGGTTTCGCTACCGAGCGCGCAAAGCAGTTGGGCTTCCTCGGTGAGCTGGCGGCGGCCAACCCGCTGGGCCGCGCAGCCGAGCCGGCCGAGATTGCCGAATGGATCGTCATGATGGGTAGCAGTCGCAACAGCTATGCCACCGGTGAAAACGTGATCGTCAGCGGAGGCTACATCTATGCCTGATTCACTAGCGGTGCCGGCGATCTACCGTCGGGCGCTGGTCACGGGCGCCACCAGCGGTATCGGCAAGGCCGTGGTCCTGGCATTGCGCGATGCTGGTCTGCAGGTGATTGCCGTCGGTCGCAGTCCTGAGGCGTTGGCCGAGTTGCGTTCGGAGCCGGGCGTGACGGTGATCGAGGCCGATGTGCGGCAGGTCGATGCGTTCACCGACATCCTGGCGCGCTACCCGGTGGATGTGCTGGTCAACAACGCTGGAGTCTTGTCCACCCGGTCCTCGTTCCAGGAAATGGATCCGGCGGAAATCGACAACATGTTCGATATCAATCTGAAGGCGCCATTGCACCTGGCACGCAAGGCATTGCCCGGCATGATCGAGCGTGGCCATGGTCATCTATTCTTTATTGGTTCCAGTGCCGGACGTGCACCGCATCCCGGGGCAGCGGTCTATGGTGCGTCCAAGGCGGGCATCAGCCTGTTCTGCGATGCATTGCGCTGTGACTTGCTCGGCAGTGGGGTGCGCGTGACGGAAATCGCCCCCGGGAGAGTCCAGACGCAACTGTACAAAACCGCCATGGGGATGGAGGCCGCTGGCGCCGAGCTGTACGACGGGTATGAGTCGATCATGCCGCAAGATATTGCGACCTTGCTGTTGGCAGCCTTGAGCCTGCCTCAGCAAGTGGATGTGTCTCGCCTGGAGGTCTTCCCGACCTCTCAAGCGGTAGGCGGTGGACGTATGGTCAAGACCAAGGGTTGATGACCGGGAGCCGGGATTTCATCGATCCCGGCCGACACTTTTATCAGTGTCTGAAGCAACCGAATACCGAGTGACAATGCTTGACTGCCTGTAAGACAACATATAACTTACATTTCAAGCGGGCTTGATTGCCTCTTGTCATGAAATCAGGAATTTCAGGGGATACGACGATGACTGCTACTTCATGCCGGGTCGGCGTGGACATAGGTGGGACCTTTACCGATATCGCGCTTGATGTAGGCGGGGTATTGCACTCAACCAAAATTCTTACCGACTATGAGCTGCCAGAGCGCGCCATTCTCACCGGTGTGAAAAGTGTCATCGAGGCCGCCGGCCTGAAGCTGTCCGACATTGATCAACTGATTCACGGCACCACCCTGGCCACCAACGCACTGATTGAGCGGCGTGGGGCCAGGACTGCATTCATCACCACCGAAGGTTTTCGCGACACGCTGGAAATGCGCACCGAAAACCGCTTCGAACAGTACGACATCAACATCACCCTGCCACCGCCGCTGATCGAGCGTGAACACCGCTACACCTTGCGCGAGCGCCTGGATGTGCACGGTGACGTGCTGATCGCCCCTGAACAATCCGATATCGATGCACTGGTCGAGCGAGTCGCCGAAGGCAACTACGAGAGCATCGCGGTCGGCCTGATTCACAGTTACGTCAACGGTGCCCACGAACGCCTGTTGCGCGATGCCTTGCAGCGCCGCTTGCCCCATGTCTCGGTGTCGATTTCCAGCGAAGTCTCTCCACAGATGCGCGAGTTCGAGCGCTTCAATACCGTCTGCGCCAACGCCTACGTCAAGCCACTGATCAAGTCCTACCTGGACCGCCTGGTGGTGACCCTCAAGCAGTCCGGTGCCGATTGCCCGGTGTTCATGATCCACTCCGGCGGCGGCATTATCTCGGTACAGAGCGCCGCAGAATTCCCCGTGCGGCTGGTCGAATCCGGCCCGGCTGGTGGTGCGATTTTCGCCGCCGACATTGCTCGTAAATACTCGCTGGATTCGGTGGTTTCCTTCGACATGGGCGGTACCACGGCGAAGATTTGCCTGATCGAAAACCAGGTGCCCAAGACCGCCAAGACCTTTGAAGTGGCACGCACTTATCGCTTCAAGAAAGGCAGCGGCATGCCGATCTCGATCCCGGTGGTGGAAATGGTCGAGATCGGTGCCGGCGGCGGCTCGATTGCCAGCATCGACAGCATGCGCCAGATCCGCGTTGGCCCGCACAGCGCGGGTTCCGAACCGGGGCCGGCCTGTTACGGACGCGGTGGCCAGGAGCCGACCATCACTGATGCCAACCTGTTGCTGGGGCGTCTCGATCCAGACAACTTCGCCGGTGGCGCAATGCGCCTGTCCATCGATAACGCCGCTTCGGCTACCGCGCGAGTCATCGGTGCGCCGCTGAACATGGAAGCGGTTACCGCGGCCTACGGCGTGTGTGAAGTGGTCGATGAGAACATGGCCAACGCCGGGCGTGTGCATGCCGTGGAGAGCGGAAAGGACATCGCCGAATACACCATGATCACCTTCGGTGGCGGTGGTCCGCTGCACGCCGCGCGCCTGTGCGAAAAAATGGGCGTGTCGCGCTTCCTCGTACCTGCAGGTGCTGGTGTCGGATCGGCTATCGGCTTCTTACGTGCACCATTCGGCTATGAGGCCGTACGCAGCGCTTTTGTGCGTCTTTCTGAATTCGATGCGCCACAGGTCAATGCCCTGATTGACGACATGAAGGCCGAGTCCATCGGTTTCCTGCGCCAGGGTATGCCTGAAGGCGAGCCTGAACTGGAGTGCACGGCGTTCATGCGTTATGTCGGCCAGGGCTGGGAGATTCCTGTTTCCCTGCCATTCAAGCCCTTCAGCAGCAGTGACACCGTAGAGTTCAAGGCCCTTTTCGAAGCGGCCTACACCCAGTTCTTCGGGCGCCCGATCGAAGGCCCGGATATCGAGATCGTCAGTTGGTCGGTCAAGGCCAGCTCGCCGCTGTTGCCGGTGCAGCCCGTCCAGCAGATCAGCGCTTCGCATCGTGCCCACGAGGTTTCGCGTCGAGAAGTCTTCGACGTTGTCAGCGGTGGTTTTGTCGATGCTGGCATCTTCCAGCGCGAGGAGTTGCAACCCGGTGCCCGGGTTGATGGCCCGGCCATCATCGCCGAGCGCGAAACGTCGACCTTCGTGTCGTCCTCCTTCACCGCCACGGTCCAGCCTGACGGCTGCCTGCTGGTTGTTCGACGCTAAGCGTCACTTGCATAGAAGGCGATTTTCCCATGAGCGATACCTTGATCGATATTCAAATGCAGGTGATGTGGAATCGCCTGATTTCGGTGGTTGAGGAGCAAGCCCTGACGCTGATCCGCACCGCGTTCTCCACCAGCGTGCGTGAAGCCGGCGACTTGTCCGCCGGCGTCTTCGACCGTGCAGGCAACATGCTTGCCCAAGCGGTAACGGGCACCCCGGGACACGTCAACACCATGGCCGAGGCGGTGGTGCATTTCATCAACGACATTGGCCAGGACAACATCTTCGAAGGCGATGTCTACGTGACCAACGACCCGTGGAAGGGCACGGGTCACCTGCACGACATCACCATCGTTTCGCCCTCGTTCTACAAGGGCAAGCTGATCGGCTACTTCGCCAGCACGGCCCACGTGGTCGACATCGGCGGCCGTGGTTTTGGTCCGGACGCCCGTGAGGTCTACGAAGAGGGCCTGTTCATCCCGATCATGAAGTTGTTCGAGCGTGGCAAGGTCAACCGCGACCTGATCAACATCCTGCGCAACAACGTGCGCGAGAACGATCGGGTGGTCGGTGACTTCTACGCGCTGTCGGCCTGCAACGAAACCGGCCACAAACGCCTGCTCAGCATGCTCGAAGAGTTCCGCCTGGACGACCTGGAGCACATCGGCAGCTTCATTCTGGATCACAGTCGCCGGGCCACGCTGGAGAGCTTCAAGTCGTTGCCCCACGGCACCTACCAGAACAGCATGACCCTGGACGGCTACGACGTCCCGGTGACCTTGTCGGTGACGCTGACGGTCGGGCCGGACGGCATCCTGACTGATTTCAACGGCACTTCCGGCATGAGTCAGTTCGGTATCAACGTACCGCTGGGCTATGCCAAGGCCTACGCCTGCTATGGCCTCAAGTGCATCGTCGCGCCCGAGATCCCGAACAATTCCGCGTCCCTGGCGCCGTTCGATGTGGTGGCGCCCGAGGGGTGCATCCTCAATGCCAAGCACCCGGCACCGGTATCGGTGCGCCACGTGCTCGGTCACTTCGTGCCTGACCTCGTGCTGGGGGCGCTGCACAAATGCCTGCACGGCCAGGTGCCGGCCGAGGGCGCCAGTGCGCTGTGGAACCTGCACCTGAGTGTCCGTCCGCTGGAAAGCAATCCGGATGGGCGAAATGCCGAGATGCTGATGTTCAACAGCGGTGGCATGGGTGCCCGCGCAGCGAAGGATGGCTTGAGCGCCACGGCGTTCCCCAGCGGTGTGCACACCATGCCGGTCGAGGCCACCGAGCATGCCGGGCCGGTCATTGTCTGGCGCAAAGAGCTACGCAATGGTTCCGGCGGCGCCGGTCAGTTGCGCGGTGGCTTGGGGCAGGAGATCGAAGTGTCCGCTGCCGAGGGTTACTCGTTCCGCTTCAGCGCCATGTTTGACCGCATTCTCTATCCCGCTCGTGGTCTTGAGGGCGGCAAGGAAGGCGCCAAGGGGTATGTCGGCCTGGACGACGGCACGCTGTTGCGCGGCAAGGGCCAGCAGTTCGTGCCTGCGGATCGACGCCTGATTCTCAGCTTGCCGGGCGGCGGGGGGTACGGCGATCCGCGCCAGCGCCCTCGTGAAGAGGTCGAGCGTGACCTGCGCTTTGGCTACATCAGTGCTGAACAAGCGCGTGACGATTATGGCTATGAAGCAGGGCAGGGGACCAAGTGATGGAATTTCAAAGTTCGCGGGTCAGAACGGTCAAGAGTTCACCCAGTATGGCAGTGTCGGTGCTGGCCAAGAAAATGCTCGCTCAAGGCGAGCCGGTGATCAACCTCAGTTTGGGTGAGCCGGATTTCAACACCCCGGCCCACGTCATCGACGCGGCCCACCAGGCGATGCTTGACGGCAACAACCACTACACCGCGCCCAACGGCTACGAAGTGCTGCGCCAGGCCATCGTCGACAAGTTCGCCCGCGAAAACGACCTGAACTATGGCCTGGACGAAATCTGCGTGGCCAACGGCGCCAAACAGCTGTTGTTCAATGCTTTCCTGGCAACCCTGGAACCGGGCGACGAAGTCATCACGCCTGCCCCGTATTGGGTGTCCTACACCGATATGGTGTTGCTCAACGGTGGCGTGCCGAAGGTCATTCCCTGCGGTTCCGAGTACGGTTTCAAGCTCGATGCCGCACGGCTTGAAGCGGCTATCACGCCGAAGACGCGCTGGCTGATGCTCAACTCGCCGAACAATCCCTGCGGTGCGATTTACAGCCGGGAAGAGTTCGCGGCGCTGGGCGCCGTGTTGCAAAAGCACCCACGGGTCCTGGTGATCTCCGATGAAATCTACGAGCACATCATTCTCGGCGACAAGCCCTTTGTCCCGTTCGTGACCGCATGCCCTGAACTGCGCGAGCGCACCCTGCTGATCAATGGGGTGTCCAAGGCCTACGCCATGACGGGCTATCGCCTGGGTTATGCCGCGGGTCCGAAAGAACTGATCGTGGCGATGAACAAAACCCAGTCACAGACTACAACCTGCCCTTCGGCCATCTCGCAGTTGGCCGCCGCGGCAGCCTTGAGCGGTCCGCAGGACTTCGTGCGTGACGCCAATCGCGAGTACCAGGCACGAGGCGCCATGGTCGTCGAAGGCCTGGCGGCGATCGAGGGGCTGGAATTGCAGATGCCGGAAGGGGCGTTCTACGCCTTCCCGAAATGCTCGGCCTTTATCGGCAAGCGTACGCCCGATGGGCAAGTGATCGAGAGCGATACCGACCTCTCCAGCTATTTGCTGCAGGTCGGCAAGGTCGCCACGGTTCCGGGTTCTGCTTTCGGTCTTGAGCCGTACATTCGCCTGTCTTTCGCAACGTCCCGGCAACAGCTGGGGCAGGCCATCGTGCAGATGCGCGATGCGCTGGCCCTGTTGGTTTGAGTGTTGCAGTCACTGACTAATTCGAGATTGATCTGATGAGCAAGCCTTTCAAACGACTGTTGATTACCGGTGCGGCCGGCCGCTTGGGCAAGGTCTTGCGCGAGCACCTGCGGGACTTCGCCGATGAGCTGCGCCTGACCGATATCGCGGACATGGGCTCGGCGGCACCGCACGAGCAACTGGTGCGCTGCGACCTGGGCAATCTGGCCGATGTACTGCCGCTCGCCGAGGGCGTCGATGCAATCATCCACGCCGGCGGTGTGCCGCTGGAAAACACCTTCGCCTCGATCCTCAACGGCAATATCGTCGGCACCTACAACATCTACGAAGCCGCGCGTCAGCATGGTGTGAAGCGGGTGATCTACACCAGTTCCAACCATGCCATCGGTTTTTACGACCGTACTGAAACCATCGACTCCACCGTCGCGCATCGCCCCGACAGCCTGTACGGCGTGAGCAAATGCTTTGCCGAGGACCTGGGTCGCTATTACTGGGACAAGTTCGGTGTCGAGTCGGTAAACCTGCGCATTGGTTCCTCGTTCGAGGAGCCGTTGGACCGGCGCATGCTGGCGACCTGGTTGTCGTTCGCCGACTTTGCCCAGCTGGTGGAGCGCTCGCTGACCGCGCCGCGGGTTGCGCACATGATCGTCTACGGCATGTCGGCCAACCGTGAATCGCTGTGGGACAACCGTACGGCCTCCTCGATTGGCTACGTGCCAAAGGACAGTGCCGACGATTACCGGAAAAAAATAGAAGCGAAATTCCCGCCCCTGGATCCCAATGAGCCGGCCGCGCGCTACCACGGTGGCAATTTTGCCGGTGCCGGCCATTTCGAAGATCCGAAGTAACGTTTCCCCATCGAATTCTCAGAGGTCCGAACCATGGCTTCGACAGCTACAAAGCAACACTACGACGTGGTGATCGTAGGCGGCGCGGTAAACGGCAGTGCCACGGCTTATTTCCTGGCCAACAACCCGGACTTCACCGGCTCGGTGCTGGTCATCGAGCGTGACTGGACCTATGCGCAATCGGCCACGGCGCTTTCCAGTAGCTCGATTCGCGTGCAGTTTTCCAACCCGATCAATATTCAGATTTCCCGGTTTGGTGCGCAGTTCATCCGGGATTTCCCGCAACTGATGGAGGTCAATGGCGACAAGCCTGACCTCGCTTTCAAGGAAAACGGCTATCTGTTCCTGGCCGACCAAAAAGGCTTCGACGTGCTCAAGCGTCTGCACCAGACCCAGCTGAACAACGGTGCCAACGTGACCTTGATGGACACCGACGCGCTGACCCAACGATTCCCCTGGGTCAATCCCGACAGCTTGGCCGGCGGTACCTATGGCGAGAAGGATGAAGGCTGGTTCGACAACTACGGCATCATGAACGGCTTTCGCAAGAAGGCGCGCTCGCTGGGCGTGGAGTATATCGAGAACGAAGTGGTCGAGGTCTTGCGCAAGGGCGATCTGGTCACCGGCGTGACCCTGGCCAGTGGCGAGCGCATCATCTGTGATTACCTGGTCAACACCGCCGGCACCCGCGGGCCCACGGTGGCAAAAATGGCTGGCTTGCAGATTCCGGTCGAGCCGCGTCGCCGCTCGCTTTTCGTTTTCGACTGCCACACACCATTGCAGGGTGTGGTGCCCCTGACGATCGATCCGACCGGTGTGTTTTTCCGCCCGGAGGGGCATCTGTACCTCGGTGGTACTTATCCAAAAGTCGATCCCGAAGTCGATTTCGATGACTTTGAGGTGCTGCACGACGAGTTCGACGAAGAGGTCTGGCCGATCCTCGCCGAGCGAGTGCCGGCGTTTGAGGCGATCAAGGTGGTCAACTCCTGGGCCGGGCACTATGACTTCTGCGTGCTGGATCACAATGCAATCGTCGGACCGCACAACGAAGTGCGCAACTTCCTCTTCTGCAATGGCTTCAGCGGTCATGGCCTGCAACAGGCGCCCGCGATTGGTCGCGGCCTGAGTGAGCTGATCACCTACGGCCAATACCGCAGCCTGGACCTGAGTGCGCTGTCTTACGAGCGCGTGGTGGAAAACCGTCCCTTTTTGGAAGACTCGGTCATCTGACCGCGTGGCCTGATGGAGAACAACGATGACTAATAACAATTCCACGGCGACCCGCACAGGCGGTCAGGTGCTGGTCGATGCATTGCGCATCAACGGCGTCGAGCGTGCTTTCTGTGTGCCCGGCGAAAGCTATCTGGCCGTGCTCGATGCACTGCATGATGCCAAGGACGACATCGAACTGATCGTCTGCCGTCAGGAAGGCGGGGCGGCTTACATGGCCGAGGCTTACGGCAAGCTGACAGGCAAGCCGGGCATCTGTTTCGTGACCCGCGGCCCAGGCGCAACCAATGCGTCGGTGGGCGTGCACACGGCGTTTCAGGATTCCACGCCGATGATCCTGTTCATCGGCCAGGTCGCCCGGGATCAGGTCGAGCGCGAAGCCTTCCAGGAAATCGACTATCGCCGCATGTTTGGCCAGATGGCCAAGTGGGTGGTCGAAGTCGACGACGCCGCGCGTTTGCCGGAGCTGCTCAGCCAGGCCTTCCATCGCGCCACCAACGGTCGACCGGGTCCGGTCGTCGTGGCGCTGCCGGAAGACATGCTCACCGATCTTGTGGATGTCGCAGATGCCGGCCCTGCGCAGATCATCGAGCCGGCTGCTTCGCCGGCTTCGCTCGAACAGCTGCAGAGCCTGATAGGCCAGGCACAGCGGCCGCTGGTGGTGTTGGGCGGTGGCGGTTGGAGTTGCGAGGCGGTTGCAAACATTCGCGTGTTTATCGAGAAGCAGAATCTGCCAGTCGCGGCGTCGTTCCGCTGCCAGGATCTGTTCAACAATACGCTACCCAACTACGCTGGTGACCTGGGGTTGGCGGCGGGGCCCGAGCTGGTCGAGGCAGTCAAGAATTCGGACCTGTTGCTGGTGATCGGCGCGCGTCTGGGCGAGATGACCACGGGCGGCTATTCGCTGGTGAATATCCCGGTGCCGAAGCAAAAGCTGGTTCACGTCCACAGCGGGATTGAAGAGCTGGGGCGGGTGTATCAACCCACCCTGGCGATCAACGCCGGGATGAAAACCTTCGCGGCGCAGGTGGCGGCCTTGCCAGCGGTCAACCCGCAAGGGCTGGCTGACTGGACGGCGCAACTCAACCGCGGCTACCGCGCCAACTTCGACTGCCCGGCCTCGCCGGGGCCAGTGCAAATGAGCGAGGTGATCGCCTGGCTCAATGATCGCCTGCCCCACGACAGCATCATCACCTGCGGTGCGGGCAATTACACCGGTTGGGTGCATCGCGGCTATCAACACCGCAGCTTCCGTACGCTGCTGGGCCCCACCAACGGCTCGATGGGGTACGGGGTGCCCGCAGCCGTGGCGGCCAAGATCACTGCGCCCGGGCGTGCGGTGGTGGCATTTGCCGGCGATGGCTGTTTCCTCATGAACGGCCAGGAGCTGGCGACGGCCGCCAACTACGACGCCCGTCTGGTGGTGATCGTGGTCAACAACGGCATGTACGGCACCATCCGCATGCACCAGGAGCGCAGCTATCCGGGTCGCGTTTCTGGTACCGAACTGCACAACCCGGATTTCGCCATGCTGGCCCGATCCTACGGCTTCCATGCCGAGACGGTGGTGGCGACCGAGCAGTTCGCCGAGGCCTTCGAGCGGTGTGTCGCTTCGCAGAAACCGGCCTTGATCGAGATTCAGGTCGATCCGGAGGCGCTGACGCCTCGAATGACCCTGAGCCAGATACGCGAAAAAGCCCTCGCTTCGCGCTGATTGACCTCGGGCGGGACGGATTGATCGTCCCGCCTTTTTTTTGCCTTCAATTTATACGAGCGCCTCATCATGAGACTTGCCGATCCTGAACTGCTGCGTGAATTTTGCTACATCGATGGTCAATGGGTGGCGGCTGATAATGGCCAAACCATCGAGGTTGCCAACCCGGCCACCGCTGAAGTGATCGGGCGTGTACCGCGCATGGGCGCCAGTGAAACCCGCCGGGCGATCAACGCCGCCCAGGCCGCGCTGCCCGCCTGGCGTGCACTCACGGCCAAGGAACGGGCTGCTCGGCTGCACGCCTGGTTTCGCGAAATCATGAACCATCAGCAAGACCTTGCGCAGATCATGACCGCCGAACAAGGCAAGCCACTGGCAGAGGCCCGGGGCGAAATTGCCTTCGCTGCCGCTTACGTGGAGTGGTACGCAGAGGAGGGCAAGCGCATCTATGGCGATGTAATCCCGTCGCCCAATGCTGGCCGACGGCTGATCGTGACCAAGGAACCCATTGGTGTCTGCGCTGCAATCACGCCGTGGAACTTCCCGGCGGCGATGATTACTCGCAAAGCTGCGCCGGCATTGGCAGCCGGATGTACCTTGGTGCTCAAGCCGGCCTCACAAACGCCGTTCAGTGCGCTTGCACTCTGTGTGCTGGCGGAGCGGGCGGGCATTCCCCGGGGTGTGCTGAGCGTGGTCACGGGAGATTCCGGCGCCATCGGTGGCGAGCTGACCTCCAGTCCCATCGTGCGCAAGCTTTCATTCACCGGCTCCACGCCGATTGGCATCAAGCTGCTTGAGCAATGCGCCGCCACGGTCAAGAAAGTCACCATGGAGCTGGGGGGCAACGCGCCTTTCATTGTGTTTGATGATGCGGATCTCGACGCCGCGGTCGAAGGCGCGGTGATCGCTAAATTCCGTAATGCGGGCCAGACCTGTGTGTGTGCGAACCGCTTCTTCATCCAGGATGGTATCTACGATCGATTCGTCGAGAAGTTTGCCGCGCGGATCAAAGGGCTGGTCGTGGGCGAGGGCACTCAGGCGGGCATCGAAGTCGGGCCGATGATCGACGCCAAGGCGCTGGCCGGTGTCGAGGCCTTGGTAGTCGAGGCCCGGGAGGCCGGAGCGCGGGTGGTGGCAGGCGGCAAGCGTCACGCCTTGGGTGGCGCCTTCTACGAGCCGACCCTGTTGGCCGATGTGACGGTCGATATGCGTGTGGCTCAGGAAGAAATCTTCGGTCCAGTGGCGCCCTTGTTCCGCTTTAGCAGCGAGAGCGAGGTGGTCGCCCTGGCCAACGATACGGAATTCGGCCTGGCCTGCTACGTCTACGCCCGTGACCTGGGGTGTGTGTGGCGGGTGTCGGAGGCGCTGGAGTACGGAATGGTCGGTGTAAACGTGGGTGTGCTGGCCACGGAAGTTGCGCCATTCGGAGGTGTCAAATCTTCTGGCCTGGGGCGCGAAGGATCGCGTTACGGTATCGAGGACTATGTCGAGATCAAATACCTGTGCCTGGGGCTTGGCTGAGCAGGTGCAACAGCAGAGCGGAGATCACTCTCCGCTCTGTACCAGGCGCTGATAGCGCGAAAGGCTTTCTTCAAGGTGCTTGCGCAGTGCGTTGCGGGCACCGTTGATGTCGCCCATGGTGATCGCCGAAAGAATCGCGCCGTGTTCCCGGCCGATTTTCTTGATGTGTGCCTGGCGGCTTTTGCCTGTGGATTGCCCGTGCTTGAGGTGCAGGTCGAAAATGATGTCCGGCCCTAATGCCTCTAGCAGCTGGGTGAAATGTGGGTTGTTAGTGGCGCGGGCGATGGCCAGGTGAAACTCGAAATCGGCCTTGGCTTCTTCTTCGAGGTCGGTGCCATCAAGGGCATTGAAGCGATCGAAAGCCTGGGTGATGTCGGCCATGCTGGTGGGGCTGCGGCGTTCGGCGGCCCGGGCAACGGACTCGGTTTCAATGCCCAGGCGCAATTCCAGGATCTGGGCGGCGGCGCGGACATCGTCCACGGCGGTGCTGAGTGCATAGCCGATGCGCTTTACGTCCTGCTCCACCACAAACACGCCCACGCCTTGGCGTGCGATCAGGCGACCGCCCAGGCGCAGCGAAGCGACGGCCTCGCGGATTACCGGTCGGCTGACGTTGAATTCTTTGCACAGCGCCTGCTCGGAAGGCAGCTTTTCACCAGGGCCGTAGGTGCCGATATCAATACGGTTAGACAGTTCACGAATCACTGTTTCTGCAAGATTTTCCCTGCGCGTGCCAGTCGTCGCGTCCATTTATGTTGCTCCTGAAACTGAATGCTCATCTCGGAAGATGAAGGGTTATACAGCGCGGTGGACCTCGTCAAATCAATGCAAAGTCTCTGTTTCTTTCGCCAATTAGCCGATGTTCCGGCCGGTTTACCGCTGCCCATATGTTATCAAACAACTGACCTCACATGGTGCGAGCGTCCCATTTTAGCGAGGAATGTGCGTCGGATACGGGCATTTATTCTACGTCCGGAATTTCTGCTTTCTCGTTTTCGCTGGTACCTAGCATATACCAATTGACAGTTGCCTGCTGACTGTTATCTTACAAGTGCGGCCGCGAAGGCTGGCTGCACCTGCAGTGAGATTGTCCCGAATAAAGGTCTGGTTGCCGTGACAGGGCGCCGGGCGTGGAAAAGAAGACTTGCACGCCAACGTGCTCAATTCGTTTGTCCGATGATTTCTGGGAGGCGTATATGCGTAAACACAACCTGATCTGCACAGCACTTGCTGCGGCCATGGCTTCGGCGCTCAGTGTCGGGGTCGCCACTGCCGCCGAGACCGAGCAGGTCCGAATCGGTTTTGCCGGGCCACTGACCGGCCCCTCCGGCCACCAGGGCCTGGATGTTGAACATGGCGTGAGCATCGCCATCGAAGAAGCCAACCAGCAAAAACTGAAAATCGGCGACAAGGTGGCCGAGTTCAAGCTGGTCTCCGAGGACGACGTGGCCGACCCTCGCACCGGTACGGCGGTGGCCCAGCGATTGGTCGATGCCAAGGTGGCGGTGGTCATCGGCCATTACAACTCGGGCACCAGTATCCCCGCTTCGAAAATCTACGGCGACGCCGGAATTCCGCAAATCTCTCCTTCGGCGACCAATCCTGCGCTGACCAAGCAAGGCATCAAGTCGGTGTTCCGTGTGGTCAACGATGACGCCACGTTGGGTCGCTATGCTGGCAATTACCTGGTCAACAAGCTCGGTGCCAAACGCATTGCGATCTTCGATGACCGTACCGCTTACGGCCAGGGGCTGGCCGATGAGGTGAACAAGGCGGTCAAGGCGGCTGGCGGCAATGTCGTGGTGCGTGAATACACCAACGACAAGGCCACCGATTTCAACGCCATCCTGACCACCGCAAAAGCCCAGCAAGTGGACGCGGTGTTCTTTGCCGCCCTGGATTACCAGGCCGCCCCCATGGCCAAGCAGATGAAAAACCTGGGCATCAAGGCCAAGTTCATGAACATCGGCAACCTGCCGAACGACGAGTTCAAGAAGATGGCCGGCAGCGCCGCTGAAGGCGCTTACGCCTGGAACTACGGTACGCCATTGCAGGAGATGCCTAAGGGCGCCGCGTTCGAGCAAAAGCTCAAGGACAAGTTCGGCATGGGCGTCGTGCAGTCTTCGCCAGCCGCCTACGACGCTACCTGGGCTGCGATCAATGCCATGGTCAAGGCGCAATCGGACGACCCCGCCGTCTACCTGCCGGTGCTCAAGAGCTCCAGCTACGACGGTGTAACCGGCACCATCGCATTCGACGATTCCGGCAACCTCAAGAACGCCGCCGCGACGGTTTTCCAGTTTGAAAACGGCCAATGGAAAACCCTGGCGGTAGAGCGCGAATAAAGATTCTGCACCATTCAGAACGATAAGCGGGCCCCCCACGGCCCGCGACTACAACAAGAAGACTTTTTTCTGATCTGCCATGAGTTTCATCGCGTGCTCGCGCAAGTGATCGCCGGTGAATACAACGCAGCTTTGAGGATTCACCAAGTGGAAGCCAATCTTAATATCTTGTTGCAGCAGATCCTAAATGGTCTGGTGCTCGGCAGTATCTATGCCCTGGTAGCGCTGGGCTACACCATGGTTTACGGCATCATTGGCCTGATCAATTTCGCCCACGGCGAGATTGTGATGGTCGGTGCCATGGTGACGATTTCGGTGCTGACCATGCTGGCAGGGTTTGGATTTGCACCCGGCGTACTGACACTGATGTTCGCAATCATGATTGCGGCAGCGGTCTGCATGCTGATGGCACAAGGTATGGAGAAATTTGCCTACCGACCGTTGCGCAAGGCCCCTCGCTTGACCCCGCTGATCCTGGCGATAGGTATCTCCATTTTCCTGCAGAACCTGGCGATGATGATTTGGGGGCGCGGTTACAAGACCTTCCCCGAAGTCGTCGAAACCCGGCCGATCGAAGTATTTGGCGCGACCATTACCAATATCCAGATGAGCATCATGATCATCTCGGTCGTCATCATGTTTGCCCTCTGGGTACTGGTGGACAAAACCCGGCTTGGCAAAGCCATGCGCGCAACGGCGCAGAACCAGGAAGTCGCCGGCTTGATGGGCATCAACATCAACCGGGTGATCTCGGCCACCTTCGTCATCGGCGCATCACTGGGCGCCGTGGCCGGTGTGATGCGGGCAGTCAACTATGGCCAGGCGGACGCCTACATGGGTTTGCTGTTGGGGCTCAAGGCTTTTTCGGCGGCGGTACTGGGCGGGATTGGCAACCTCTTTGGCGCCATGGCCGGAGGCATCTTGCTGGGCCTGATCGAATCCCTTGCTGCGGGATATACCGGTCAACTGACAGGAGGATTCCTGGGGGCGAATTACCAGGACATCTTCGCATTCATGGTCCTGATCATGGTCTTGCTGTTCCGGCCTAACGGCCTGATGGGCGAACGCCAGGCCGACCGCGCATAGGAGGCTTTTCCATGAAGAATAATTACGCTCAATACGCGCTGCTCGCGCTGGCCTTCATCGCGCTGCCATTCGTGGTCGACGCGATACCCTTCCTGGGGCCGACCTGGGTGCGAATCCTTGGTTTTGCCATGCTCTATGTGCTGTTGGCGCTGGGGCTGAATATCGTGATCGGCTACGCCGGTCTGCTGGACATGGGCTACATCGGTTTCTACGCCATTGGCGCCTACCTGTATGCGTTGCTTTCGTCTCCTCACCTGAGCATGGCGGGGTTGGCAGAGGGGGTATTGAACTGGCCGTTGTGGATCATCGTTCCGTTGGCTGCCGTCATTGCCGCGATATGCGGCGTGTTGATCGGTGCGCCGGTGCTCAAGCTGCGCGGTGACTACTTGGCGATTGTCACACTGGGGTTTGGCGAAATCATCCGCATCTTCATGAACAACCTGGACCAGCCGGTGAACATCACCAACGGCCCCCAAGGCATTTCCGGGATCGCGCCGTTGCACATTGATGCCGGTGCCTGGAGCTACGCGAGCGGGCAGGCGCCGGACGCCATCCTGTCGTTGCAAACCAAGTGGAGCCTGTTCGGTTTGCAGGTTTCTCCTGTCATCAGCTACTACCTGTTCTTCCTCGCCGTGGTCATCCTGTCGATCATCCTGTCCAAGCGCCTGGAAGTGTCCCGCATCGGGCGTGCCTGGATGGCGTTGCGTGAAGACGAGGTCGCCGCCGAAGCGATGGGCTTGAACAAGCGCAACCTCAAGCTCCTGGCCTTTGCGATGGGCGCGACCTTCGGTGGGGTGTCCGGTGCATTGTTTTCCGCCTACCAGGGCTTTGTGAGCCCGGAATCGTTCACCCTGATGGAGTCGATCATGGTTTTGGCCATGGTGGTGCTCGGCGGCATGGGATCGATTCGTGGCGTGGTCTTGGGTGCGTTGATTCTGTCGATCATGCCCGAGGTTTTCCGCGATTTGGTGAACTGGGTGCAGCCATTGGTGATGGACAACGTGACCTTCATCAGTCGTGAGGTGCTGCGCAACATTCTTGATGCCTCGACCTTGCGCATGCTGGTCTTCGGTCTCGCCTTGATCCTGGTCATGCGTTTCCGGCCGGAAGGGCTGTGGCCATCGAGCCGCCGCCGTGCCGAATTGCATGAAGATGAAAGCGAGCCATTGGTCCCGGCACCTGTGCTGGACAGCTCCAAAGCACATCTGGAGCCAGCGACAGCGGAGTTCAGACTCAAAGAGGTGAATAAGCTATGAGCGACGTACTGCTGGAGCTGAATAAAGTCAGCAAGTTTTTTGGCGGGCTACAGGCCCTGCATGGTATCGACCTGAGCATCAAGCGCGGTGAAATCCGTGGCCTGCTGGGGCCGAACGGCGCAGGCAAGACCACGTTGTTCAACGTCTTGACCGGCTTGTACCGCGCCGAGGAAGGCAAGGTGAATTTCAACGGCAAGCCGTTGCGGATCAGCAAACCCCATAAAGTGGTTGAGGCCGGCATCTCACGTACCTTCCAGAACATACGCCTGTTCCACAACATGACGGCGCTGGAGAACGTGATGATCGGCCGTCATGTGCGGACCAAAAGCGGTGTGTTCGGTGCCATCTTGCGCACCCGGCGCTGTGTCCAGGAGGAGCGCGAGATTCATGAGTCGGCGCGCTACTGGCTTGATTACGTCGGCATTGGCCGCTTTGCCGGTGAGTTGGCAAAAAACCTTTCATACGGTGATCAACGTCGACTGGAGATCGCCCGTGCCCTTGCAACGGAGCCACTGCTGGTCGCCCTGGATGAGCCGGCGGCGGGCATGAATGCCTCGGAAACCGAAGGCCTGCGGCAGTTGATGTGCAAGATGAAAGGCGATGGCAAGACGGTTCTGCTGATCGAGCATGATGTGAAGCTGGTCATGGGTTTGTGCGATCACGTCACGGTGCTGGAGTTCGGCAAGAAAATCGCTGACGGCCTGCCTGCGCAGGTACAGAAAGACCCTCGGGTGATCGAGGCTTATTTGGGCACTGAGACGGTGGCTTGAGCATGAAAAATATTCTTCAGGTAAACGATCTCAAGGTTTCCTATGGCGCCATTGCGGCCATCAAGGGGCTGAACTTTCATGTGGGCGAGGGCGAGATGGTTGCCTTGATCGGGGCCAACGGTGCCGGCAAGACCACGACGCTCAAGACGCTCGGCGGGCTGCTGACGCCGACCTCAGGACAAATTACCTTTGACGGAAAAGCCCATTCGAAGATCAAGAGCTTTGACTTGATACGCGAAGGCTTGGCGCTTGTGCCCGAAGGACGGGGCATTTTCCCCAAGCTGACGGTCGTCGAAAATCTGGAAATGGGCGCCTTTTCGCGCACAGACGGCAAGACCGCCATCGAAGCCGACATCGATCGCATGTTCTGCATTTTCCCCCGGCTCAAGGAGCGGGCGTTCCAGCTTGCCGGCACCATGTCAGGCGGCGAGCAGCAGATGCTGGCTATTTCCCGGGCGCTGATGGGCAAACCTAAATTGCTCTTGCTCGACGAACCCTCCATGGGACTTGCACCAATCATTGTGCAAAAAATCTTCGAGACCATTCGCGAATGCGTGAAAGGCGGGGTGACGTTGTTGCTGGTTGAGCAAAACGCAAAGCTTGCCCTACAGACGTGTCAGCGCGCCTACGTGATTGACGGTGGTCGCATTGTGCTGGAAGGGCAGGCGGACGAACTGCTGCACAACGAACAAGTGCAGAAAGCTTACCTCGGCGAGTAACCGGAACACTTTTCCAAAAGCCATCGGCTGTCATCCATGCCAGTGCAATGTGCCTATTGCATTGGCGTGGTTGGCGTTGTCGTCCCCGTTTTCGTGAGAATTCTTCAATGATTGCCCAGCTCCCACCGAGCCTCACAACACCTGATTACAGTGCTTTTCTTGTGGCCCTGAAAACGAAGGGGTTCAAGGGGGAAGTGGGCACCGATTACGCCAGTCGCACCGTCCTGGCGACTGATAATTCGATTTATCAGCGCTTGCCGCAAGCCGTCATTTTTCCTTTGGATGAAGACGACGTGGTGTGCGTGGCACGGCTTCTGGCTGCACCTGCTCATCGCGCAATAAAGCTCACGGCCAGAGGCGGGGGCACGGGCACCAATGGGCAGTCGTTGACCGATGGGATCGTGGTCGATCTTTCGCGGCACATGAACAGGATTCTGCAAATCGATCCACTGAACAGGCGGGTACGGGTTCAGGCGGGCGTTGTCAAAGACCAGCTCAATGCTGCGCTCAAGGCTCATGGGCTGTTCTTCGCTCCAGAGCTTTCCACTTCCAATCGGGCGACTATTGGCGGAATGATCAACACCGATGCCAGTGGACAGGGCAGCTGCACCTACGGCAAGACGCGCGACCATGTGCTGGAACTGCACAGTATCGTGCTCGGCGGTGAACAGCTTCACTCCCGGCCTTTGGCTGAGGATGAACTGGAGCGTGAATGCACACGGGATGATCGGATTGGCGAAATTCACCGGGTCGTGCGCGGCATTCACGCCGACCAGGCCGATCTGATCGAGGCCCGGTTTCCCAAGCTCAATCGCTGCCTGACCGGCTATGACCTTGCGCATATCCGTGGCGAAGACGGACGTTTCAACCTCAACAGCGTGATGTGCGGTGCCGAAGGCTCATTGGGCTTTGTGGTCGAGGCATTGTTGAACGTTTTGCCCATTCCCCAATATTCAGTGTTGGTGAATGTGCGCTACGCCAGTTTCATGGACGCTTTGCGCGATGCCCGTTCATTGATCGCACACAAGCCGTTGTCGATTGAGACAGTCGATTCAAAAGTACTGATGCTGGCAATGAAAGACATTGTCTGGCACAGCGTCGCTGAATATTTTCCGGCGGATCCTGATCGTCCGACACTGGGCATTAACCTGGTCGAGTTCAATGGTGACGACATAACGGAAGTCGAAGGCCGGGTGGCTGCGTTCATCGAGCATTTACATGCGGATCAAACCGTAGAGCGCCTGGGCCACACGTTGGCCCAGGGTGAGGAGGCGGTAAAGCAAGTCTATGGGATGCGCAAACGCTCGGTCGGTTTGCTGGGCAACATGCAGGGCGAGATTCGGCCTCAGCCTTTTGTCGAGGACACGGCGGTGCCGCCGGAAAACCTCGCGGATTACATCGCCGAGTTTCGCGCGTTGCTGGACAGTTTTGGCCTGCAGTATGGAATGTTCGGGCACGTCGATGCCGGTGTGCTGCATGTGCGCCCCGCACTTGATATGAAGGACCCTCGGCAGGCCGCATTGGTGCGTCCGATCTCCGATGGCGTGGCAGCCCTCACGCAACGCTATGGTGGTTTGCTTTGGGGGGAGCATGGAAAAGGACTTCGCTCCGAGTATGCCCCGGCATTTTTCGGGGAGCTGTATCCATCCCTGCAAGCGGTCAAGTCTGCCTTTGACCCCTACAACCAATTCAACCCCGGAAAAATTGCCACGCCGCTGGACAGTACCGAGTCATTGATCAGGATCGATGAGGCCGTCATGCGTGGCGATCTTGACCGCCAGATCGATGAGCGTGTCTGGAGCAGTTACGCATCGGCCGTGCATTGCAACGGCAACGGCGCTTGCTACAACTACGATCCGAACGATGCAATGTGCCCTTCATGGAAGGCTACGCGGCAGCGACAGCACTCGCCGAAGGGGCGGGCGTCGCTGATACGTGAATGGTTGCGCCTGCAAGGCAATGCAGGCGTGGACGTCCTCTCGACATCAATGCGCCGCCCCCACTTTCTCAAAGGCTTGCCGCAGCGCTGGCGCAACAGCCGGGCACAACGTCAAGGCAGAGCCGACTTCTCCCATGAAGTGTACGAAGCCATGGCCGGTTGCCTTGCCTGCAAATCATGCGCGGGCCAGTGCCCGATCAAGGTCAATGTTCCCGAGTTTCGCTCGCGGTTCCTTGAGCTTTACCACGGTCGGTATCTAAGGCCTCTGCGCGACTATCTGATCGGATCGCTGGAGTTCAGCATCCCTTACTTCGCCAGGGTTCCCGGCCTGTACAACACGCTGATGGCGGCACCATGGGTGAAGCGCTGGCTGGCCGACAAAGCGGGCATGGTCGACAGCCCGTTGCTCAGTCGCTTCAACTTCCAGGCTGTCCTGGACCGCTGGAATGTCGAACCGGCAACGCCCCGGCGATTGGCAAAACTGAGTCCAGCCCAGGTCGATAAAAGCGTGGTGATCGTGCAAGACGCTTTCACACGGTATTTCGAAACGCCATTGCTGGCATCGTTTATCGAATTGGCATCGCGCATGGGTTTTCAAGTCTTCCTGGTGCCATACAGCCCCAATGGCAAGCCGCTTCACGTGCAGGGCTTTCTGGCGGCGTTCAACAAGGCTGCCGTGCGCAATGCTGCACAACTTCAAGCCCTGCGAGCCTCCGGCGTGCGCTTGGTCGGCCTGGATCCAGCGATGACATTGGTGTACCGACAGGAGTACGCAAAAGTACCGGGGGTGGCTGAAGCGCCTGCGGTCCAATTGCCTCAGGAGTGGCTACTGGATTGTCTGGGTGAGGCTCCTGTTCGAAACCTGCCTGGGTCATTTCGTCTGCTGGCCCACTGCACGGAGAAGACCAACGTCCCTGCGAGCAGCAAACAATGGGTTGAAGTCTTTCGGCGGCTGAATCTGCAGTTGAGTGTGGAGGCGACTGGTTGCTGCGGGATGTCCGGTACCTATGGCCATGAAACGCGTAATCAGCAGACATCACGGGTGATTTTCGATCAATCATGGAAGCGCAGGGTGGCAGAGGACATGTCAGGCGAGCCACTGGCTACCGGCTACTCGTGTCGCAGCCAGGTCAAACGCCTTTCCAGCAGAACGTTGAGGCACCCGTTGGAAGTGGTGTTGGCGGTGTATCGAGATCTGTAGGCGAGCAAGCTCGTTTACTCCTCGCACTTATGTGAATCTGGTATCAGTGCTATGTAATTAAGGCGGTTTATCGATTAATCGCTGAACGGTAATTTGCTCTCGGGTGATCAAACCGAGAGCAAGCCATGATCCAGCGTTTCATTCGTCAATGCGTGCCCGCCGCGGTAAAGGCCGGCAGTCTGTGTTTCGCGCTCGGCGCCAGTGCCTTTGTCAGCGCCGAGGGTCAGGGGCCACTGGTCATCAAGGAGCAGGGCAGCCTCATTGCCGGCGGTGGCTCGATCACCCAGCCGGGAGCCTTCGACCCCTATAAACCGTTGATACCCGATGGCCAGACCTATCACGGCGACCATGTGTACGCGTTCTATCAGGTGCCCGTCGACGCGCGTCCGCTGCCGATTCTCATGCTGCATGGCGCGGGGCAGTCCGCGAAGTCCTGGGAGACAACAGCCGATGGCCGTGAAGGGTTCCAGAACATTTTCCTGCGGCGAGGATTCTCCACGTACCTGATCGACCAGTCGCGCCGTGGCGATGCGGGGCGTAGCCTGGTTGAAACGACGATCAAGCCGCTGCCGGACGAGCAGTTGTGGTTCAACCAGTTCCGCATCGGCCTGTGGCCCGATAGTTTCAAGGGCAGTCAGTTTCCCCGTGGGCAGCCGGCACTGGAGCAGTTCTTTCGGTCGATGACACCCAATACCGGACCTTACGACATTGACGTCGTATCCAATGGTATTTCCGCTTTGTTGGAAAAGACTGGGCCGGCCATCCTGTTTACCCATTCCCAGGGCGGCGGCCCGGGTTGGCTGACGGCGATCAAAAGCCCGAAGGTGCGAGCCATCGTGGCGTTCGAACCGGGCAGCAGCTTCGTGTTCCCCGAGGGCGAGGTCCCCGCACCGATTGCCAGCGCTTTCGACACACTCGCCGGGCAGGCCGTATCGGCGCAGCAGTTCAAGGCGCTGACCCGCATCCCCATCGTTATTTTCTACGGCGACAACATCCCCGAGCAACCGGTCCGGTTGCCGGCCCAGGACAGTTGGCGCGCGCGGCTCGAGATGGCGCGCCTGTGGCGCGATGCGGTGAATCGCCATGGCGGTGACGTCAGGCTGGTTCACCTGCCGCAGATCGGTATCAAGGGCAATAGCCACTTTCCTTTTTCGGACATGAACAACCTCCAGATCGCTGATCTGGTTTCGCAGTTTCTCGCTGAAAAAAATCTGGATTGAACGTGGCGCTGTCGGCCACTCCCTCTCACACACTTGAAATGTCAGGAGTATCCCTATGCTGCGAACCACGCTGAAAGCCTCGTTGATGGCGGCCATGATCGGGGTGTCGGGCGTCGAAGCCGAAGCTGCGGATTACAAGCAGAACCCATTCACCTTGACCTACGGTGGCGCCCTGACCAGGAACGAACCGGGCAAGGTCAATATCCATCCGGTCAGCTACAAACTCGATGGCCTGGACATTGCCGCCAACGTCTATACCCCGGCGAACTATGATGCGGCGAAAAAATACCCGGTGGTCGTCGTGGCGCACCCCAATGGTGGGGTAAAGGAGCAGGTCGCGGGCCTGTATGCCCAACGTCTGGCGGATCAGGGCTACATCACGATCACGGCGGATGCGGCGTATCAAGGGGCCAGTGGTGGCGAACCGCGCAATATGGACAAACCGGCCCATCGCATCGAAGACATCCATGGCATGGCGGATTTCATTGCCCGCTATCCCGGCGTCGACAGCAAGCGATTGGGCTTGCTGGGAATCTGCGGCGGTGGCGGTTATTCATTGGCGGCGGCGCAAACCGACAAGCGCTTCCAGTCGATTGCGACCTTGAGCATGTTCAACTCCGGGCTGGTTCGCCGAAATGGCTACCAGGATTCGCAGCGGTCGACGATTCAGCAGCGCTTGCAGCAAGCGTCGGCGGCCCGCGCCCAGGAAGCGGCGGGTGGGGAAGTGCTTTACGTCGGTGATGCCAGGCTGACCGATGAACAGATCGCCAAGCTGCCGTTCGATCTGTATCGACAGGGCTTCGAGTACTACGGCAAGACCCACGCTCACCCCAACTCGACGTTCCGTTACACCCAGAGCAGTTTGATGGACCTGATGAGCTTCGATGCCACCGATCAAATCGAGCTGATCGACAAGCCGTTGCTGATGATTGCGGGCAGCAAGGCCGACAGCCTGTACATGTCGCAACAAGCCTTGGCCAAGGCCACCGGTACCCAGGACAAAAAACTGTTCACCATCGATGGCGCGACCCATATCGACACTTACTGGGTGCCTGCGTATGTGGACATTGCGATGGACCAGCTGACCGCGTTTTACCAAAGAACGCTCTGACTTGAAGGGATATGTCCTCATGAAAAACACCTTGATCGGCATTGCGGTGTGCGCGGCAGCTCCCTTTGCCGACGCCGCCGGCGCAGACACCGCCAATGAGTCGCGCATCGAGCAGCAGATCAGCCGGGCGGGCACTCAGGCTGCGGTTGCGGGCGCTTCGGAAAATTTCACCGGTCGGGTACGGGTCGATCCCTTGTTTCCCGCCACGGATGAGATCAATGCATCCGGCGCTTATGTCAGCTTCGAAGCGGGTGCGCGTTCGGCTTGGCATACCCATCCTGCGGGACAGCGATTGGTGGTGACTTCCGGCGTGGGGCTGGTCCAGGAGTGGGGCAAGCCTGTGCAGCAAATTCGTCCCGGCGATGTGATTATCTGTCCTCCAGGTGTCAAGCATTGGCATGGCGCCGCGGCGACGAGCGCCATGACCCACCTGGCCGTGACGGGCTCGGTGGACGGCAAGAGCGTGCAATGGCTGGAGAAAGTCAGCGACGAGCAATACCGCGCCCAAGGTTCGCAGGCATCGAAAACCGAGCCGGCAACCCAAACCGTTTCCGAGACGCTGTCCGCCAGGCAACAGGCCATCCCGTTGATCGCCGCCGCCATGGCCACGAGTAACATGCCTGGGCTCAATCGCGCGTTGAACCAGGGGCTGGATGCGGGACTGACGGTCAGCGAGGCGAAGGAAGTCCTGGTGCAACTCTATGCCTACAGCGGTTTCCCGCGCAGTCTCAATGCACTCGGCGAGCTGATGAACGTGGTGGAGGCGCGCAAGCAACGCGGCGTGCAGGACGACCCGGGGCGCGAGCCCGGTCGGGGCATTCCCGTCGGTGATGAACTGCTGGCGGCGGGCAAAGCCAACCAGACGCGCATCGCCGGTGCACCTGTCCAGGGCCCGTTGTTCGACTTCGTCCCTGTGATCAATCAATACCTGCAGGCGCATCTGTTCGGCGACATCTTCGAGCGCGACAACCTCGACTGGCAAAGTCGAGAACTGGCCACCGTCGCGGCTTTAGCCGTCACGCCCGGTGTCGAGCCGCAACTGCGCTCGCACATGGCGGCCAGCCTCAGGGTCGGCCTGACGGCTGCGCAGTTGCGTCAGCTGATCCGGCTGTTGGCTGACCAGGGCGATGCGGCCGCTGCCACACGCGCCGGTGGAGCGCTCGATACTGTCCTGGCCAATCATCCCTCATAGCGCAGGGCTTCGCGCAGCAAGGTAAAGGCCGGTGAACTCTGGCGCCGGCTCGGGTAATAGAGGTGGTAGCCAGAGAAGGGTTCGCACCAGTCCTGGAGTACATGAATCAGCCGACCCTGCGCGATATGCTCCAGCACCAGGTCCTCCGGCATATAGGCCAGCCCCAACCCCTGGAGGGCCGCCTCCAGGCGCATGGCGATATTGTTGAAGACCAGTTGGCCTTCGACCCGTACTTTCAGTTCCTGCCCGTCTTTCTCGAACTCCCAGAGGAACAGGCCGCCGTAAGTCGGCATACGCAGGGTGATGCAGTTGTGCACCGTGAGGTCACTCGGCGTGAGCGGCCTGGGATATCGGCTGAAATACGCCGGGGAGCCCACCACCGCCATGCGCATGTCAGGGCCGATGCGCATCGCGATCATGTCCTTGGCCACTTGCTGGCCCAGCCGGACGCCAGCGTCGAAGCCCTCCGCGACGATGTCGGTCAGGCCATAGTCGACGATGATTTCGATATTCATGTCGGGATTGTCGGGCAGCAGTTTCGCCAGTACCGGATGCAGCAGCGTGATCGCCGAGTGCTCACCTGCGGTGATGCGCAATTTGCCGGCCGGTTTGTCACGGAACTCGCTGAGCAACGCCAGTTCACTGTCGATTTCTTCGAACCGCGGAGCGATCACCCGCAGCAAATGCTCACCGGCTTCGGTGGGGGAGACGCTGCGCGTGGTACGGGCAAGCAACCGGACCCCCAGACGCTCTTCCAACTGACGCATGGCCCGGCTCAACGCCGGTTGCGACATGCCTAGCCGCGCGGCGGCGCGGGTGAAACTGCGCTCCTGGGCCACGGCTGCGAAGATCGCGAGTTGGTCGTAGCTGTCGATGGTCATTGATACGCCCCTGTTATAAACAGGTTGCGATTATGCCATCTGTGCGATTGCTCGCCCGGTTTAATCCAAAGCCGCTAGCGGCATTGTCAATGACCCCAGCGTCATCAGCCACAGCGTCAGCATTATCAATGGCTTATAGCTTTTAACTCAGTCCTATAATGCGTTCGTTATATAATGCTCAATCTATCTTTAGAATAATTTGTGATTAGTCATCGCTGCGTTTATATCTTTATGATCTGTCTCACAACAGCTCGTGAGACAGGAGGTAGCTCGATGACTATTCAAATCAAACCCGTTGCAGGTCGAATTGGGGCACAACTGGAAGGCGTTAAGTTGGGAGGGGACATCAGCGCCGAGGCATTCGAATTCATTAATCAGGCACTGCTGAAATATAAAGTGCTGTTCTTTCGCGACCAACATCTGGATGACGCCGAACACGAAGCCTTTTCCCGCCGCTTCGGGGATCAGGTCCCACACCCAACCGTGCGTTCCGCCGAGCAGGGCGCCGCGATCCTGCATCTGGACGCCAAGGAAACCCGCGCCAATTCCTGGCACACCGATGTGACTTTCGTTGCCAACTACCCGAAGATTTCCATCTTGCGGGGTGTGGTTATTCCTCCCTTTGGCGGTGACACGGTATGGGCCAATACGGCAGCGGCCTACGCCGATCTGCCCGACCCGTTAAAACAACTGGCGGATAATCTTCGCGCGTTGCACACCAACTTGTATGACTACGCAGTGCCGCGTAATACCGATGAATCAGGACTCAAGCGTTATCGTGAACAGTTCACCGCACAAATCTACGAAACCGAACATCCATTAGTTCGAGTACATCCGGATTCGGGTGAAAGAAGTTTGTTGTTGGGGCACTTTGTCAAACAGATCCAAGGTGTAAGTACCAGCGACTCCAAACAACTGATCCGCCTGTTCCACGACCGTATTACCCATGTCGACAACACCGTGCGCTGGCGCTGGCAGGAGGGCGATGTGGTGATCTGGGACAACCGCGCCACCCAGCACATCGCGATCAACGATTACGGGGATGCCCAGCGCATCGTGCGCCGCACCACCATCGACGGTGATGTGCCGGTCGGGGTGGATGGTCGCCTGAGCCAGGCACTCAAGCCGAGCCCGGACGCGCGCTCGCCGAAAACCGAAGCCGACAAAAAACACCTCGCTGCCTGACGAGCGACTCTCATTGGTACAAGGAAGGCTGACATGAAGCTCAATGGCATTCGCCTGTTCAAAAAAGGCCGCATCGCGGCAGCACTGGCTGTGGTTCTCGCTATACCCGTAGCTGAAGCCGATGTGTTGCGCATCGGTGTAGCAACAGCCGGCGGCGGTGACCCGGTGACCTTCAGCGGTTCGACGCTGGGTATAGTGCGCAATCAGCAATTGCTGGAGAAAGCCTTCGCCGGTACCGGTACCGAAGTGCAGTGGTTCTTCTTCAAGGGGGCAGGGCCTGCGGTCAACGAGGCCTTTTCCAACCAGCAACTGGACTTCGCCTACCAGGGTGATCTGCCGGCAGTCGTCGGGCGTTCCAACGGGCTGGACACCAAGTTGCTGGCGGCATTGGGTGTGCGCGCCAATCTTTATCTGGCGGTGCCCAAGGGCTCGTCTGTGAAAACCATCGAGGATCTCAAAGGCAAAAAAGTCGCGATCTTCCGGGGCACCAACGGCCACTTGGTGATGATCAATCTGCTGGCGGAGCACGGGCTGACCGAGCGCGATATCAAGGCCATCAATCTCGATACCGGCAGCTCTCAGGCGGCATTGATTTCCAATGGCGTAGATGCCGCGTTCGGCGGGCGTGAGTTGTTCAAGCTGCGTGATAAAGGCCTGATCGACATCGTTTACAACAATCCCGAACAAGACGTGCGCTACACCCGGCAGACGGCGTTGGTGGTTCGCGGTGATTATGAGAAAGAGCATCCGGACAAGGTGCAAAAGGTCGTCGACACGCTGGTCGACGCGGCGAAGTGGACATCGGACGACAGCCATCGCGACGAAGTTTTCGCCGAATGGGCCAAGAGCAATGACCCCGCCGATTCATTGCGTGCCGACTTCACCGGGGTCCCCCTCAGGGACAGGGCCTCGCCGCTGGTCGACAACTTCCTGCTCAGCCGCTACCAGGCCGTGGCGGATCAGGCCAAGGAAGAAAAACTCATCCGTCGTCCGGTCAGTATCGATGGCTGGTTCGAGACCAGCTATTTGCACCAAGCCCTCAAGGCCAAGGGACTGGAAAACTACTGGACGCCCTACGGCCCGGATGGCGAGCAGCCGGCGGGTAACGCGGTAGCGGTCACGACGACCAGCAAGCAAGGGAGCTAGGCAAATGGCCAGGGCACAGACCGCAAGACTTGAGAAGTATGGGGCGCCGGCATTGCCGAGCGACAACGTCAAGCGTCTTCCACCGGCACCCGCTCGCCCGGTCCGCAAGGTCGAGGTGCCACGCAACTCGGTCTGGTACTTGAGCCTGGGTGACAAGGCCTTGCCCTGGCTGTTGCCGCTGCTGTTACTGGGTTTGTGGTACCTGGGGGTGGAGCGTGGCTGGCTTTCAGAGCAGGTGCTGCCACCGCCAGCCTACGTTTACCAGGCGCTGTCGGACCTGGTCGGTAACGGCGATCTGTGGTTGAACGCGTCGGCCAGCCTGCAGCGGGTTGTCGTCGGATTCAGTCTCGGCGCCTTGCTCGGCGTGGCGCTGGGTCTGGCCATGGGATTGTCCCGGACGCTGGAGGATTACCTGCTGCCTACCTTCAACGCACTGGTGCAAATTCCGGTACTGGGCTGGCTGCCGTTTGCCTTGCTGCTGTTCGGCATCGGCGAGACGCTCAAGTATGTGCTGATTGCCAAGGCCGCCCTGGTGCCGATCACCCTGTGTACCTTGCAGGCGTTCCGCCAGGCGCCCAAAGGCTTGCTGGAAGTCGGCCGGACCTACGGCTTCAGCCGTCGACAAAGCGTCACCTCCATCGTCTTGCCGGCGGCGATCCCGACGCTGTTTACCGGGTTTCGCCTGGGCTTCACCAAAGCCTGGTTGTCGCTGGTGGTGGTCGAGTTGGTGGCTTCGAGTGAAGGGTTGGGTTACCTGATCGTCTATGGGCGTCAGCTGTTTCAACTGGATTTGGTGATGGCGGCCGTCGTGGTGGTGGGGACGCTGGGTCTGTTGATCGATCGCAGTTTCGATTACGCGCAGAAACGCCTCAATCGCGGTCGGCCAACGGTTGGGGGACGCCAGTCATGAGTGCAGCTTTGTCATCAGCTAACAGTAGCCACCGCTATCGCGGTTGGGTCTTGCCCCTCTCAGCGATTGCCCTGTGGTGGCTGGCTTCGAACCTGGGATGGAGCGAATCGGGACTGTTCGTTTCGCCGGAAAAAGTCGCGGCCACAGCCTGGGATCAAATCAACTCGGACACATTCTGGCGGGCCATTTCGGCGAGCCTTGCGCGCAACCTCAGCGGCTTTTTTATCGGTACCGCGCTGGGTCTGGTACTGGGTTGCCTGCTGGGCCTTTCACGACACTTCGAGCGCCTGGTAGGCCCGAGCTTCAACACCTTCAAGCAAATTTCCCTGTTCGCCTGGATCCCGCTGATCTCGGTGTGGTTCGGCCTGGGCGATGTGGCCAAGGTGGTGTTCCTGTCACTGGCCGCGCTGGTGCCGGTGGTGGTCAACACCTGCGACGGTTTGCGTAACGTCCCGCCCAACCTGCTGGAAGTGGCGCGGGTGTACGGCTTCAGCCGCTGGCAAACCATTATCGGGGTGATGCTGCCCGCCGCCTTGCCATCGATTTTCACCGGGCTCTACCTCGCGCTGGTCTACAGCTGGCTGGCGACCATCGGCGCCGAATACCTGCTGGTGTCGGGGGAGGGGATCGGCAACACGCTGATTGATGGCAGCGAACATTTCATGATGGACCTGGTGCTGTTTGCAATGGTGGTTATCGGCCTGGTGGGATGGGGCCTCAACGCCCTGGCCCGGACACTTGAGCGGCGGATGCAGCGCCTGTACGGCATCGCTGCGCGCTGATTGCCACTTTGATTCCCTGATTGCCACATTGAAAAGGATCGCAACATGAGCAACGGTCTGACCCTGGAACACATCAGCAAGCGGTTCACCTCCCAACCGGGCAGTTCGACGCAATTGCAGGTACTCGAGAACATCTATCTCGACATCGCCCCTGGCGAGTTCATCAGCATCGTCGGCGCCAGCGGCTGTGGCAAATCCACGCTGCTGCGATTGATCCTCGGCCTGGACGAAGAATTCGACGGACGCATCCTGCTCGATGGCAAACCCATCAAGGGCACGGGCCTGGAACGCGGCATCGTTTTTCAGGATCACCGGTTGTTCCCCTGGCTCAACGTCGAGCAGAACGTTGCCGTCGGCCTGAAGAACTCGCCCCTGAGCGCCGGGCAGAAGCGCGACACCGTGCGCGAACACATCGAACTGGTCGGCCTCCAAGATTTCCTCGAGTCCTACCCGCACCAGATTTCCGGCGGCATGGCGCAGCGCGTGGCCATCGCCCGCGGGCTGGTCAATCGTCCGAGCGTACTGTTGCTGGATGAACCACTGGGCGCCCTCGACGCCTTGACCCGCGCACGTCTGCAGGGCGAGCTGCAGAACATCTGGGCCAAGGAAAAAATCACCATGATCCTGGTCACCCACGATGTGGACGAGGCGGTCTTCCTCGGCGACCGGGTGGTGGTGATGCAGCCCAATCCGGGGCGTATCCGGCGCATTGTCGATGTCGATCTGCCGCGCCCGCGCAATCGCAGCGACAGCCGTTTCATCGCCCTGCGCGATGACGTGTTGAGCGACTTTGCCGAGTTGCATTGAGTCGCGTGCCGTCCTGCCTTTTTTTGATTCACTGACTGAAGCTCTCCAACTACGGCTCTCTATTCAGGAGAAAGGAAATGTCCGAACGCCAGCTCAGCCTCAACCTCTTCATCTACCCCAATGGTCATCACGAAGCCGCGTGGCGTCACCCGCAGTCAGTGCCGCAAATGTCCATGGACATCGGCTACTACCAACAGCTTGCACTGAGAGCGGAACGGGAAAAGCTCGATGCGATTTTCTTCGCCGATTCGCCATCCCTGGCCGAAAGCGACCGCGAAGGCCTGCGCATTCGTTTCGAACCGGTGACCTGGCTGGCGGCGATTGCCGCGGTGACCCAACGCATCGGCCTGATCGCCACGGCCAGCACCACCTACAGCGAACCCTACAACCTGGCCCGTTCGTTCAGCGCGCTGGATCACCTGAGCAAGGGCCGCGCCGGCTGGAACATCGTCACCACGTCCCTGGCGGCCGCCGCTGCCAATTTCGGCCTGGACCAACATCCGCCTGCCCATGACCGCTATGCCAAGGCCGAAGAATTCGTGAAAGTGGTGGGTGACCTGTGGGACAGCTGGGAGGACGATGCACTGGTGCTGGACAAGGAGGCGGGGGTATTCGCCAACGGTGCGAAAGTGCACTCGATCAACCACGTGGGCACGCACTACCGGGTCAAGGGCCCGTTCAACTCGCCACGCTCCCCGCAAGGACGGCCCGTGCAAGTGCAGGCCGGCTCGTCCGAGGATGGCCGTGATTTCGCATCAAAGCATGCCGAAGCGATCTTCACCGCCCACCAGACCCTGCAAAGCGCGACCGAATTCGCCAACGATATCCGCGCGCGGGCGAGGGCAGTGGGGCGCGACCCTCGCCAGCTGAAAATTCTCCCGGGTATCAGCCCCTACATCGGCAGCACCGAGGCTGAAGCCCAGCGCAAGTTCGACGAACTCAACGACCTGGTACTGCCGCACGTCGCGCTGGGCCAGCTGCGCCGCCTGCTGGGTGTCGACCTGTCCGGTCAGGACCTGGATGCACCATTCCCACGTCACCTGATCAACTTTGAAGGCGGCGAGAGCCAAGCCAGTCGCTTCAAGCTGATCATCGACATCGTCGACCGCGAGCAACCGACCCTGCGCCAGTTGATCAACCGCCTGGCCGGTGCTCGCGGGCATTGGGTGCCGGTGGGCACGCCCGTGCAAATTGCCGACCTGATCGAACAGTGGTTGCGCAGCGGCGCCGCCGATGGCTTCAACGTGATGCCGCCGGCGTTCCCCGAGGGCTTTGAAGTATTCCTCGATGAAGTGCTGCCGATCCTGCGCAAGCGTGGGCTGTTTCGCGAGGACTATGCGGGTACCACCCTGCGCGAGCATTATGGCCTGAGTCGCCCGGTTTCGCGGTTTGCGCTGAAGTCTGCCTGAGGGCGCGCAGCGATCGGGGGACTGACTGAATGTTGCCTCTGGGCTTAGCCTGTTGATTCAAGTTTCCGGCAGGCTGTAGCGCTCGGCAAAGTACTGCCGCAGGCATTCAACAGCCACCCGCACCTTGGCCGAGGTGGCGAGGGGCGCCGTGTACACGGCCCAAATGTCTGCCGCCTGCCTGTACTCGGGCAATACCTGCACGAGGCGCCCGTCCTCCAGGCTGTCGTACACGTCCCACCATGAGCGCAGCAGGATGCCTCGGCCATCGATGCACCACTGGTGCACCACTTCACCGTGATTGGACGACAGCGAGCCAGTCACTTTCACTTGTTCCTCGCCTTCCGGCCCTTGCAGGTGCCAGACCCCGAAGGGGTGATCGCGCTCCTTGATCACCAGGCAATCGTGTATGGCCAGCTCCGCCAGTGTGCGCGGTGTGCCGTGCCGTTCCAGGTAAGCTGGCGCGGCGCAGAGTACCCGGCGATTGCGCGCCAGCGGCTTGGCGATGAGGTGCGGATCGATTTCGTTGCCGACCCGCACGTCGAGGTCGAAGCCTTCGTCGATCAGGTCGATCAAGCGGTCCTGTACATCGAGGCGGATGTCCAGTTGCGGGTAGCGCTCGGCCAGTTCCGAAAGGGCAGGGGCGACGAAGCGCCGGCCCAGTCCGAGGCTGCTGGCGATACGCAGTTGCCCGCTAGGCTCGCGGTGCTGCGCACTGACGTCATCGCCCATGCGCTGCACGGAGTCGAGGATGCGCAACGCCCACTCGTAAATCCGCTCGCCATCGTCACTCACCGACACCCGGCGGGTGGTGCGATGCAGCAAGCGCACGCCGAGGTTCTTCTCGAGCAGGCGAATGCGTTTGCTGATGAAGGCGGCGGACATGCCCAGTTCGGCGGCGGCGCTGGAGAAGCTGGAGCGCCGGGCGACATGGACGAAGACGTTGAGGTCTTCCAGGTTCGGTAGATTGTTCACAGTTCGGATAATAAGTATCAACAGTTGCGCTGATTATACTTGCTTCGTCAACTTATAGCATGGCCGGCATCACATCCAACCTCTGAACCAACAAGGGTGCCAGCATGAACAAGACATTCAGAATCGCCGCGATCGCCGGTGACGGTATTGGCCTGGAAGTACTGCCGGAAGGACTGCGGGTGGTCCAGGCGGCGGCGCGCAAATTCGGTCTGGCACTGGAGTTCGAACACTTCGAGTGGGCCAGCTGCGATTACTACCTCGAGCACGGCAAGATGATGCCCGATGACTGGTTCGACCAGCTCAAGGGCTTCGATGCCCTGTACTTCGGTGCCGTCGGCTGGCCAGACAAGGTACCCGACCACATTTCGCTGTGGGGTTCGCTGCTGAAGTTCCGCCGCGATTTTGACCAGTACGTGAACATTCGCCCGGTGCGCCTGTTCCCCGGCGTACCGTGCCCGCTGGCTGGCAAGAAGCCGGGCGACATCGACTTCGTGGTGATCCGCGAGAATACCGAAGGCGAGTATTCCTCACTGGGCGGGCGCATGTTCGAAGGCACCGAGAACGAGTTCGTGCTGCAGGAGTCGGTGTTTACCCGTCGTGGCGTCGACCGCATTCTCAAGTACGCTTTCGACCTGGCGCAGACCCGTGAGCGCAAGCGCCTGACCTCGGCCACCAAGTCCAATGGCATGGCCGTAAGCATGCCTTATTGGGACGAGCGCACGGCCGCCATGGCAACCAATTATCCGGACATCACCTGGGACAAGCAGCACATCGATATCCTGTGCGCGCGCTTCGTGTTGCAGCCGGAGCGCTTTGACGTGGTGGTGGCGTCCAACCTGTTCGGTGACATCCTCTCCGACCTCGGCCCGGCATGCGCCGGCACCATCGGCATCGCGCCGTCGGCCAACCTCAACCCGGAACGCAAATTCCCGTCGCTGTTCGAGCCGGTGCATGGCTCGGCCCCGGATATCTTCGGCCAGAACATTGCCAACCCGATTGCCATGATCTGGTCCGGCGCACTGATGCTGGAGTTCCTTGGCCAGGGCGACGAGCGCTATCGCGCCGCCCACGACGAGATCCTCAAGGCCATCGAGCAGGTGATCGCCAGCGGCACCGTGACCCGCGACATGGGGGGCTCATTGTCCACCCAGGCGGTTGGCCAGGCCATCGCTGAAATCATCGAAGGCTGATTGCCGCAGCACTTGAGCTGATTTGGCGTGGCACTAGCGACGATAGTAGCGGCGATCGTCGTCGTAGCGGTGGTGCATGGCGCGGTCGCGGTCGCGGTGGCGCTCCCAATCACGGCGTTCAGCTTCTCGGCGGGCTTGTTCTCTGCGCCACTGGGCCCTGCGCCATTCGTCTCGGCGCCAATCGTCCCGGCGACTGTGCCAACGGCCGTCGTGCCAGTAGCGGTCGTCATGGGCGAGCAACGGCTGCTTGCCGGTCATGCTGGCCAAGGTCGGCCAAGGGTTGGCGGCGGCCGGGGCAGGGGCCTCAATGGCTGTGACTTGCGTTGCGACAACAGGAGTTGGCGTCTTCATCTGTGTGGCTGATGCCGAGCCCATTGCCGCGAGCGCGAACAGTCCGAAGAGCACCATCCGTGGATCATGGAATTTCATGAGCGAAGACAACCTCTGATTGACAATTGGGCGTGTGGCCATCCGGTTGCGCGAAACCTGCGGGTTCGCGCTTACGAGCGAATGTGCCTATCCAAATAGACCGACAAACAGGGAAAAGTTCTAGGGTGCCTCTGTAATTTGCGCAACGCCTGCCAGAGCACCAAGGGTTATTGGGAAAAACGCCCATGCCCAAAGGCGGGCGTTTTTTTACGTGGCGTCGGTTCGATGTCAGAACTGTTCAGCGCTCAGGCCATACAACGAGGCACTGCCGGCCCGAATGGATTGTTCAAGGCCCAACGTGCGTGGTAGCAAGCGGTGGAAGTAAAAATCGGCGGTGGCGATTTTCGCGTCATAGAAAATTTCGTCTTCGTTGCGTTTTTTACGGGCAACCTGGGCCATGCGCGACCAGAGCCAGGCGTAGGCGACGTAACCGAACAGGTGCAAATACTCCACCGAGGCAGCACCGACTTCGTTGCGGTTGGTTGCGGCCCTGTCGTGTAGCCAGTCGCTGATGTCTTCGAGCCGCTGCACGGCGTCGAGCAGCTGTGTGGCATAGGGGGCATCGGGCTGGGCGGCGAAGCGGCGAATCTGGCCGGTGAACTGGCCAAGCGCAGCGCATTTATCGGCCAGTACCTTGCGTCCGAGCAGGTCCAGTGCCTGGATGCCATTGGTGCCTTCGTAGATCTGTGCAATGCGCACATCACGGACCAATTGTTCCTGGCCCCATTCGCGGATGTAGCCATGACCGCCGAAAACCTGCTGGCCGTTGATGCAGCTTTCCAGGCCTGTGTCGGTAAAAAAAGCCTTGGCCACTGGCGTCAGCAGCGCAACCAGGACCTGCGCGCTATCGCGCTCGCTGGCATCACGGGAAAACTTTGCCAGGTCCAGTTGTTGCCCGACATAACTGGCGAACGCGCGACCACCTTCGGTCATGGCTTTCATACCGAGCAGCATCCGCCGCACATCCGGGTGAACGATGATCGGGTCGGCGAGTTTGTCCGGCGCCACGATGCCTGTGGGTGCCCGACTCTGGATGCGTTCACGGGCGTAGGCGACAGCACTCTGGTAGGACGCCTCGGCGCAGCCGATGCCCTGGATACCAATGGACAGGCGTTCGTAATTCATCATGGTGAACATCGCCGCCAGGCCTTTGTTCTCCTCACCGACCAGCCAGCCACCGGCGCCGTCGAAGTTCATCACGCAGGTGGCGGAAGCCTTGATGCCCATCTTGTGTTCGATCGAACCGCAACTCACCGCGTTGGGAGCGCCGAGGGAACCGTCGGCATTGACCAGGATCTTGGGCACGACAAACAGCGAAATGCCTTTTGGACCGGCAGGCGCGTCCGGCAGTTTGGCCAGTACTAGATGAACGATGTTTTCGGTCAGGTCCTGATCGCCCCCGGTGATGAAAATCTTGCTGCCGGTGATCTTGTAGCTGCCGTCAGCCTGAGGCTCGGCGCGGGTGCGGATGAGCCCCAGGTCGGTGCCGGCATGGGCCTCGGTCAGACACATGGAGCCGGCCCAGCGGCCTTCATACATCGGTGGCAGATAGAGGTTTTTCAGGGCGTCGCTGGCGTGGGCATCCAGTGCCAGGCAGGCACCGGAACTCAATGCCGAATACAGGGCAAAACTCGAGTTGGCGCCGTAGAGCATCTCTTCGAATTGCACCGCCAGCATTTTCGGCATCCCCATGCCACCGAACTCGGCATTGCCGGACAGTCCCACCCAACCGCCTTCAATGTAGGTTGCATAAGCCTGTTTGAAACCGATGGGGGTAGTGACTCGTCCCTCATGCCACTGCGCGCCTTCTTCGTCACCGCTGCGATTGAGCGGCGCAATCAGGTGCGCGGTGACTTTTGCCGCCTCCTCGAGAATGGCGTCTGCCGTATCGGCGTCGATGCTGTCGGCCAGAGCCGGCAGGCGCGCCCACATGGCCGGGGCATCGAACACTTCGTGCAGTACAAAGCGCATGTCGCGCAAGGGGGCTTTGAATTGGGGCATAACGTGAACCTCGTTGGGACGGTTGTGTCTCGGGCACAGCGCCGCAAAGGCGGGCTGTGCCCCTTCAGTCAATGGCTGCTGGCGCTGGCGGCGCCGAGGCCGGTCTGGGCTCGAACGAACTGGTCGGCGTAGGCGTCACGCTCCTTGTCGGCGCGCGCACTGCGGTCGAGCCTGGACACCACGATGATCACCAGGAAGGCCAGCGGCATGGAGAACAGCGCTGGGTGGTCGTACGGGAAGATCGCTTGGGCATGACCGAGTACGGTCACCCAGACAGGTGGGGACAGGATGACCAGTGCCAGCGCGCAGATCAGGCCGGCGAAACCGCCCAGGATCGCGCCTTTGGTCGTCAGGCCTTTCCAGTACATGGCCATGATCAGCACCGGAAAGTTGGTCGAAGCGGCGATGCCGAACGTCAGGCCCACCAGAATGGCGACGTTCATCTTCTCGAACACGATGCCCAGCACAATCGCGATGATGCCCAGGCCGACAGTGGCCATGCGGGTCACGCGCATTTCCTGTTTCTCGTTCGCGCCTCCTTTCTTGTACACGGTGGCGTAGAGGTCATGGGAAATCGCCGAAGCACCGGCCAGCGCCAAGCCGGACACCACCGCCAGGATGGTGGCGAACGCTACAGCAGCGAGGAAACCGAAGAACAGATCCCCGCCGACCGCCCTGGCCAGATGCATGGCGACCATGTTGCCGCCGCCGATCAAGGCACCGCCGATTTGCCCATTGACGTAGTACTGCGCATCGGTGCCTATGATCACCATTGCGACAAAACCCAGGGTGCAGACCACGAGAAAAAAGAAGCCGATGAAACCGGTGGCGTAGAACACCGACTTGCGGGCTTCCTTGGCGCTGGGCACGGTGAAGAAGCGCATCAGGATGTGTGGCAATCCGGCAATCCCGAACACCAGGCCCAGCGACATCGACACGGTGTTTATGGGGTCGGCGAGCATTGAGCCCGGGCCCATGATGTTCCAGCCACTGGCGTGAACCTTGACGGCTTTGTCGGCCAGGGTTTCGTAGCTGAAACCGAACTGCGACATGGCCATGACCGCCAGGGTGGTGCCACCGACGAGCAGCAGCACAGCCTTGATGATCTGGACCCAGGTCGTGGCGATCATTCCGCCGAAGATCACGTAGATCAGCATCAACGCACCAACGATCATCACTGCAACCGGGTAGTCGAGGCCGAACAGCAATTTGATCAGTTGGCCGGCACCGACCATCTGCACGATCAGGTAGCAGCACACCACCGTGAGCGAGCCAAAGGCCGCGAAGATCCGCACCTTGTTCTGGTCCAGTCGATAGGAAACGATGTCCGCGAAAGTATAGCGTCCGAGGTTGCGCAGACGCTCGGCCATCAGGAAGGTAATGATGGGCCAGCCGACGAAGAAGCCGATGGTATAGATGAAACCATCGTAACCCTTGGCGAACACCAGGCTGGAAAGCCCCAGCAGGGTGGCTGCGGACATGTAGTCGCCGGCAATTGCCAGGCCATTCTGAAACCCGGTGATACCACCGCCTGCCGTGTAGAAGTCCGAGGTGGTTCTGGTTTGGCGTGCGGCCCACCCAGTGATGGCCAGCGTGCCGAGGACGAACACGAAAAACATGCCGATCGCGTTCAGGTTCAGTGGTTGCTTTTCCACCACGCCCATCGCTGGCGCGGCGAGCGCAATGGAGGCGGGCAGCAGGCCGGTAGCGGCAAGGATCAGTTTATGCAACAGGCTCATCACTTGCTCTCCTCGATAATGGCTGCGCCCAAGGCGTCAAAGCGGGTGTTGGCGCTGTAGACATACCAACCGGTCAGTAACCAGGAAAACACGATGATTGCCGCGCCAACCGGCATGCCCAAGGTCAACATTCGCTGCTCGCCCAGGGGGGCATGCAGCCACTGCGGGGCAAAAGCCACCACCAGCATGAACAGGTAGTAGGTGCCCAGTACGATGGCACTCAACGACCAGGCCAGGCGTGAACGACTGCTCACCAGTTGAAGGAATTTCGGGTTGCGCCGAATGCGTTCGCAACGTTGGGTATCGGTTGAATGGATGTCGATCATCGCTAGCTCCACATTGTTTTTGTTTTCAGTGTGAGTGGGCACGGCACCGCCGAATTCGGCCTGCACGAACCCCTGGCAGCAGGTCAAACACCTGCTGCTCGATGGATGCAATGTCAGAGGGGGTTAGAGCGTCTTGGCCCGGTCGCGCAACACGTACTTCTGGATCTTGCCTGTGGACGTCTTGGGCAAGAGCGTGAAAACCACTGTGCGCGGTACCTTGAATCCGGCCAGGTGCTCACGGCAGAAACTGATGATGTCAGCCTCGCGAACGTCCTGATGGTCAGCCTTCAAGGTTACGAAGGCGCAGGGTGTTTCGCCCCATTTCTCATCGGGACGGGCGACCACGGCGGCTTCCATCACAGCCGGGTGGCGATAGAGCACACCTTCGAGCTCGATGGTGGAAATGTTCTCGCCGCCCGAGATGATGATGTCCTTGAGCCGGTCCTTGATCTCGACATAACCGTCGGGGTGCCAGACGGCCAGGTCACCCGTGTGGAACCAGCCGCCTTCGAACGCTTCGGCAGTGGCGGTCGGGTTCTTCAGGTAGCCCTTCATCACGGTGTTACCGCGCAGGAAGATCTCACCGATCGTCTGGCCGTCACGCGGGGTGGGCTCCAGCGTTGTGCAATCGCCGACCATCACGCCTTCCAGCGTCGGGTAACGCACGCCCTGTCGTGACTTGATTTGCGCCCGCTGCTCCAGGGAAAACTCATCCCATTCGGCGTGCCAGGCGCAGACCGTCACTGGGCCATAGGTTTCGGTCAGGCCAAACACGTGCGTGACCTTGATGCCCATCTCTTCGACGGCACCGATCACTTTGGCCGGGGGCGCAGCGCCCGCGACCAAGGCATTGACCGGGTGATCGATGGCCGCTTTTGCCGATTCGGGCATGTTTACCAGTGCATTGAGCACGATTGGCGCCCCGCACAGGTGAGTGACCTGATGTTCGCGGATCAGCGTGAGGATTTTCTGCGGATCGACCCGGCGCAGGAAAACGTGCACACCCGCCAGGGCGGTGATGGTCCATGGATAGCACCAGCCATTGCAATGGAACATCGGCAAAGTCCAGAGGTACACCGGATGGTTGCCAATGGCCCAGGTCATCTGGTTGCCCAGTGCGCTCAGGTAAGCACCGCGATGGTGGTAGACCACGCCCTTGGGATTGCCGGTGGTGCCTGACGTGTAATTCAGCGAAATGGCTTGCCACTCGTCGGCCGGCCATTTCCAGTCGAACGCCGGGTCGCCTTCGGCTAACAGCGCTTCGTAGTCCAGGTCGCTCGCGGCCTGGCCTTCACCGTATTCCGGGTCATTGACGTCGATCACCAGAGGCGGGTGATCGAGCATGCCAAGCGCCGCCTTGATCACGTCATGGAACTCGCGGTCGGTAATCAGCACCTTGGCCTCGCCATGCTGCAGCATGAATGCGATCGCCTCGGCATCCAGTCGAACGTTGAGCGGGTTGAGCACGGCGCCGATCATCGGCACACCGAAATGCACTTCAAGCATCTCGGGAATGTTGGGCAGCATCACCGCCACCGTGTCGTCCTTGCCGATACCGCGTCCGGCCAGCGCCGAGGCCAGGCGTCGGCAACGGGTATAGGTCTGCGCCCAGGTGCGGCGAATCGAACCGTGGATAACGGCAGGGTGGTTCGGGTAAGTACTGGCGGTGCGCTCGATGAAACTGAGCGGAGACAGGGCAATGTGATTGACAGCCGAAGGGCCTAGGCCTTGGTCATAGATAGACATGTGCGGGTACTCGATGGCTGATTGTTAGCTCTATGGTTGACCTGGCAGCGCAGTCGCCAAGGTCACCTTCAAAGTCCGGATGACGTTATATAACAATCTGCTTCGAATATGGAAGTAGAACCTATGTAGTATAGTATATGTACCATATCAAATTCTTCTTAACTCCAAATCAGTGCCGCTAACCCTCCATGCCTGGTATATGCTGGGTACCCTGACAAAGTGGACCCGCAATGACTCTGACTCCCGTTCGATTGCACAGTTGGTTGCGCTTGCAGCGCGAGGGTGTGTCTCTGGCCGCCCGGGCCGATGCGTTGTGTCGCGCGCTACAGGATTGCCCTGAGGTGCAGCGGGCGGTTTACCTGAGTTGGCAGCCCAATGCGCGGATCTACAGCCATGAGGGTGCCGCCCAGCATTTTCCGCCGGGACTTGGCGATCCTGCGCTGGCCAGCGATCAGTTGCTCCATGAGCATCTGGTGGAGGCCGGGCGCCTGGACCTGGCTCACGTCCGTCAACTCGATTGCTGGTTGTCCGGCCGGTTGCGCCGGGCCGGGATCAGCCATGGCCAGGCATTTGACCTGGCCTTGCAGCCTGGGCAGCCGGGCTTGTTGCTGGTGCAAGTGCGCGAGGGCGTGAGCCTCGATTGGCTGGGCTGGGTGCAGGATTTGCTGACGACGTTGCTGAGCAGCGTCAACGGCATGCTGCGCGGTTCGCCCCTGCTAGGCCACGATCCGCAACCGAGCCTGTTGCTCGATGCGCAAGGTCGACCGCTGGAGTTCAATGCGGCACTGATGGCGCTGCTCGCCGAGAAATCGCTGACGGATGTGTTGGGCTTTTTACCGGTCAATCATCGGGTGCTGGTGCGTGCCTGCCTGGACCAGCAACGCGCTGTCGAGGGCGTCGAGGCTCAGTTCGAGTCGCAGATACTGATCTGGACGTTTATCCCCGATCCCCAGGACAACCGAGTGCTCGCCCGTTGCCGCGACGCTACGGCGCAAGTGTTGGCGGAGCGTGAAGCGGCTACCGCACGACGGCTGTACCGGCTGATCATCGAAAACACCACCGACCTGATTTCCCGCCACACTCCCGAAGGGCGCGTTATCGATGCGTCACCGGCATCCTGGACCTTGCTCGGTTATTGGCCCGAAGAGTTGCGCGGGCAAATGGCCCAGGGCCTGTTTCATGGCCAGGATCTGGCCGGCCTCGTGCAGCGCGCGCGCGATGCACTGGAGCAGGATGGCTATCACACCATGACTTATCGCATCCGCCATCGCGACGGCCATTACCTGTGGTTCGAAACGGCCAGCCGGTCGATCCGGGAAACCTACACCGGGGCGGTGGTCGAAATCGTCAGCGTATCCCGGGACATCACGGCCCGAGTGCAGGCCGAGGAGAACAAGCGGCGCCTGGCCGAAGTGGTCGAGGCCAACATCGATCCGGTATTGTTCATCGCTCCCGAGGGCCAAGTCACCTACCTCAATCCCGCCGCGCGCCGCATTCTGGGGATTGATGAGCAACAACCCATGCCGGCCCTGGCCGCGTTGTTTGCAAGCGGCGACCTTGCGCGCCTGCAATGCGACGGCTGGAGGAGCGCCGAGCGCGACGGTGTCTGGAGCACCGATGCGCGGCTGCAACCCCCGGGCGGCGACACATCGGTGCCGGTGTCGCTGGTACTGTTGGCGCACCGCTGCGCCAGCGGCGAGCGGTATTACTCATTGGTCGCGCGCGACATGACCGAGCGTGAGCTGCGCGAAGTGCAACAGCGCCATCATCAGGACGAACTGGCCCACACCGCACGGTTGGTCACTCTCGGCGAACTGGCTTCGGGGATCGCCCACGAAATCAACCAGCCGCTGGCTGCCGTGGTCAATTACGCGAACGCGAGCCAGCGTTACCTGCAGACGCTGGACTCCAATCCCCAGGCTGCGGCAAGAGTCACCCAGGGCCTGGAGCGCATTACCCATCATGCCACCCACGCTTCTGAAGTGATCCGGCGGCTACGCTCCTTTTTGCGCAAGGGACAGCGTCGCATGCAGGCGCTGAATCTGACTGATGTCGCCCGCGAAGCCGTGCGTTTGTGTGCCTGGGAGGCGAGTAATTGCCAAGTGACAATCGAGGATCGGCTGCCGGATAATCTGCCACCCGTTTATGCCGACCGCGTGTTGCTGGAACAGGTACTGCTCAACTTGTTGCGCAATGCCATCGACGCCAACCGTGAGCAACACCCCGGGCAGCCTTCGCTGATCGTGATGGCCGTGGAGCAAGGCAATGGCGCCTGTGTGGAAATCCATGTGCGAGACCAGGGGCCGGGCGTCAGCGAACCGGAACTGGAGCAGATATTTACCCCTTTCTACACCAGCAAGGCCGATGGCTTGGGGCTCGGTCTGTCCATGAGCCGCAGTATCATTGAAGGTTTCGGTGGCGAATTGAATGCCCGGCGCCAGCCTGCCGGGTTGCTGATGTGTTGCCGCTTGCCGCTTGCCGGCCCAACAAAACAACAATAGGAATCAGGTAATGGCAGGTGTAACGGAGCACGTTGTGTATGTGGTCGATGATGACCAGGGCATGCTCGAATCGACGGTCTGGTTACTGGAGTCGGTCGGGCTCAAGGCCTTGCCGTTTACCAGTGGCATCGCGTTCCTCGAAGCTTGCGACGCAAGCCTCGATGCCTGCGTGCTGCTGGACGTTCGCATGCCCGGTATGGGCGGCTTGAACGTGCAGGAAGAAATGCGCGTACGCCAACTGAACCTGCCGATCATCTTCGTCAGCGGGCATGCGGATGTGCCGATCGTGGTGCGCGCGTTCAAGGCCGGTGCCCATGATTTTATCGAGAAGCCTTACAACGAACAGCTGTTGCTGGACAGCGTGCAACAGGCGCTCAGCAACTGTGCCGCCAACCGTTCGGGTAACCAGGGCCACGAAGCCTTGCAGGCGCGTTTGCTGACCTTGACCCCGCGCGAGCGCGATATCCTGTTGCCGTTGGTGCAGGGTTACACCACCCGCGAAATCGCGGAACAACTGGGCGTGAGTGCAAAAACCGTTGATCTGTATCGCGCGCGCGTCATGAAGCGCATGCAGGCCAACACGTTGCCGGACCTGGTGGGCATGGCCATCGCGGCGCAGATGGTCGATCCGCTGAAGTTGCGTTGATCCCTCGCGCTGCCCGGCACCTTCCAGATTCGGCACTCACCGACACGCAATAGAGCCTGCAAGTGTTCTTCCGGCAATGTAGCCGAACGTCATGCCCGGCCCGAGGGTGATGCCACCGCTGGGGTAATAACCGTTCATGATGCTGTTCATGTCATTGCCCACGGCGAACAATCCCGGGATCGGCGCCTCGTTTTTGTCCAGCACCCGGGCACAGGCATCGGTGTGCAGCCCGGCGAAGGTACCGAGACTGCCAGGCACCAGCTTTACGGCGTAGAAGGGGGCTTGGCGCAGGCTGCCCAGGGACGGGTTGGGACCCTGGAGAATCTCCCCCTGGTTTTTGTTGTACAGCGACTCACCGCGGCGAAACTGCGGATCGCAGCCTTTCTCGGCAAACTGGTTGAAGGTATCGACCGTGGCCTGCAGTTGCTGTGCATCGATTGCGCACTGGCGTGCCAGTCCCGCCAGGGTTGCGTCCTTGAACAGATAGCCCTTGCGCACATATGACGCTGTCGGGAACGGAAAGGGTCTGGACCAGCCCAGGCCATAGCGCCGCTGGGCGCGGTGGTCGCAGATCAACCAGGACACCGGGTTTTCTCCCGGTCCGCAGGCATCGAACAGTGCGCACATGTAGTCATGGTAGGAGTCTGCTTCGTTAACGAAGCGTCGACCATCCTGGCGCACCGCGAGAAAACCCGGTTTAGCCCGCTCCATCAAGTGTGGAAAAGCACTGAAGCCTCCGTCCTCCCGTGGCACGCGAGAGACCGGTGCCCACGCCGCGGCATGCGCCAGGTCGCAGGCGGCGCTCGCGCCGACGCTTTCACCCAGGCGCAAGCCGTCGCCGGTATTGCCCTTGGGGGCAGCGCTCAAGTGTGCGCTGCCATCGGGGGCATGGGCGAACTGCCGGGCAATGCGTTGCCGGTCGTGGGGGAATCCGCCACAGGCCATCACCACACCCCGTCGTGCGCGGATGTCGAGCCGGCGTGCGCTGTGCTCGATACGGGCGCCAACCACACGCTGATCCTCACGCAGCAGCTCATGCACCGGCGTGTCGGTCAGCAGGCGGACGTTGCGGTCCAGGGCGCTTTTCAACAGTCGGGCCACCAGGGCATTGCCGTTCACCAGGTGCATGCCCCGGCCGTGGCATATCAGGTCGCGGGCATGGCGCAGCAGGCGTTTGCCGGCATACAGCATTGATCTTGCGGACCGGGTTGCATTGAGGAAATGGTTGAGATCGGCGCCGCCGGCAATCCCCATTCCGCCAAGGCTGATGAGGTCCAGCGGACGCCGTAGCTTGTTGATCCAGGGACCCAGTCGACGGCCATCGAACGGCAGGGCGCAGAGCGAGCGACCGCCGCTGGCATGACCTTCGCTGGCATGAAAGTCCGGCATCTTGCTGCCGGAGAAAAATTGCACGTCGGTATGGCGCTGAAAAAACTCGACCATCTTCGGGCCTTGTTCGAGGAACATCTCCAGGCGCGGGTCGAGCACATCGGTGTGCAGTTCATGGCGCAGGTAGGTCCGTGCTTGTTCGAGCTCTTCGACCGTGCCTTCGGCGACTGCCAGCGGGTTGCGAGGGATCCACAGCCAGCCACCCGACCAGGCACTGGTACCGCCGAGCACGGGTTCTTTTTCTACCACTATGACGTCGAGGCCAAGCTCGGCGCAGGTGACGGCAGCCGCCAGGCCCGACGCGCCGGAACCGATGACCAGGACATCACAGATAAGGTCGTCGACATTCATCGACGGCAAGACGCTCATGGCGACCTCCATTGTTGTTTGTTTTAGAGGGCTGGCCGCTCCCTGGTGGCAGCGGCTCAACAGGATGACGGTTACTGCAACGGTGAAAAGTCGGTCGGGCGCAGCAGGCGCGACTCCAGCGTTACCACGGCGTCGAGTTCCTTGTTCTGCCGGGCAAAGTCCTGCCAGCGCGGATCGGCTGCCATGGCGGTGCGCCGGGTCATGCGATCGTCGAGGCTGGTATAGGCCCAGATGTGCACCACCTGGTTGACCTCACCGATTTCGGTGGTGAAGAAACCGACCAGGTTGCCCAGGTGCTCCTGCTGCACGGCCAGTGCCGCGTTTTTGTACAGGGCCAGCCAGTCGCCGAGGCGGGTCGGTTTAATCGTGTAGGTGCGCAGTTCGTAGTACATGCGGTTCTCCAGAGCAGGATTGTTGGGTTGTGTAGGGCTCAAGACGGGTTGCGATATCACTGGCGGCGAGGTAACCGAAGGTGATGCCCGGGCCGAGGGTGATGCCGGGACCGGGGTAGGTACCATCCATGATCGAATTCATTTCGTTGCCGGCGGCGTACAGGCCGGGGATCGGTGCGCCGCTGCGATCGAGCACGTTGGCCTGGCCGTTGGTGACCAGTCCGCGGGCGGAGCCGAGATCACCGGTAAACAGGCGAATGGCGTAGTACGGCGCCTTTTGCAGCGGCTTCAGGCACGGGTTGGGGCCGTGAAGCGGGTCGCCCATGTAGCGGTTGTAGGCGCTGCTGCCTTTGCCGAACTGACGATCGACGCCAAGGGCTGCATCGGCATTGAACTGCGCCAGGGTCTGCTCCAGGGCAGTGGCATCGATGCCGGCAATGAGGGCCAGTTCGGCAAGGCTGTCGGCGCGCAGCAGATAACCGGCTTCGATCAATGCGCTGTTGTCGACCGGTCGCGGACGGGCCAGGCCCATGCCGTACCGATTCAAGGCTTCGCTGTCGCAGATCAGCCAGCAGGGCGCATTGGCGCCGCCGCCTGCGAACATGCCTTCGACGAAGCAGTGGTAGGAGTCCGACTCGTTGACGAAACGTTGCCCGGCGCGGTTGACCGCGATCACACCGGGTTTGGCCCGATCGGTCACCAGGTGCGGAAAACGCTCGATGCCACCGTCGGCCTTGCGCAGCACCGAGACCGGCGCCCAGAAGAAGTTCGCCGACAGGTTGTCGCCGATGGCAGCGTTGACCGAAGCGGCCAGTCGCTGTCCGTCACCCACGTTGGCCGCTGGCGACATGCTCCAGTGTTCCGCGTCCGTCGCGGGACGCTGCCCCGCGGCTTGAGCGCCGGCGGCAAATCCGCCCATGGCCAATACCACGCCACCCTTGGCCCATACCTTGCGGGTTTGTCCGCGCCAGGTGATCTGCACGCCCTTTACGCTTCCCTGTTCGACAAGCAGGGCCTCGGGCGACGCTTCGAGCCACAAGTCGACGCCATTGGCGAAAGCGGTGGTCGCCAGCCGGGCGATCAAGGCATTGCCCACGGTCAGGCGCGTGCCGCGTGGATGGCTGAGGCGATCCAGGGCATATCGGCCTATCAGCTTCAGGCAATGCCAGAGCGATTCTGGCGAGCGCTTGAAGCTGAGGAAATGCTGGATGTCGACACGATTGACCATCATGCCGCCGAACAGCAGCATGCCGTCCGGGGGGCGCTTCAGGTCCTTGAAGTGCTCCCCGAGCTTGCGCCCGTCGTACTCGTCGATTTCCAGGGCGCGACCGGTTTGCGTGCCGCCGGGCAAGTCCGGGTAATAATCGGGCGACAGTGGCCGCAGGCTGTACTTGAGCTCGCTGTGGGTTTGCAGAAAACTCAAGGCTTGGCGGCCATTGTCGATGAAGGAGTCGATCAGCACCGGGTTGTAGCCGGCACCTATCACTTCCTTGAGGTAGCGGCGCATCTGGTCGGCGCTCAGGTGGTGTCCGGCGGCCCGGGCCTGATCGGTGTCATGCAGCCAGACCGCGCCGCCGGAAATCGCCGAGGTGCCGCCGAAGGCTTCGGTCTTTTCCACCAGCAAGACCTTGAGGCCGCGGCAACTGGCGGTCACCGCCGCAGCGAAACCGGCGGCGCCGCTGCCCAGGACAATCACGTCGTAGGTCAGGTCGGCACCGGCAGGGAACTGGGTTGTTGTCATGTTCATTGTCTATCGCCTCTGGAGGACACGGCCGCAGATCAGATCTGCAGCGGAGTCACGCCCATGAAGTGGCCGAGGTTGCCCAGTTGCGCCAGGGCCATTTGCGGGCCGGTCTGGATCGGGCAACCGCGCAGTCGGGCGAAGGCAAGAAACGGCGTGATGGCCGGCGAAGTCACGACATCGGCGACCAGCGTCGACGCTTGCAGGGTTTGCATCAGAGCCGGCGGCAACGGCAGCGGGCCCTCATCGCTGGTGGCACCCATGCCGACCGGCGAGGCGTTGACCACCAGGTCGAAGTGTTCGAGCGAGGCGGGGCTGGCGCTGATCACGATTTCCGGAAAAGCACCGCGCAACAGTTCGCCGAGCATCTCGACGCGCTCCGCGTTCAAGTCGCTGATGACCAGATGACTGACCCCGGCCTGGCACAGTGAATAAGCAATCGCACTGCCGACACCGCCGGTGCCGATCACCAGCGCCTGTTTGTCCCGCGGATTGAAACCCTGCTGGCGCGCCGCACTGAGAAAGCCTTCGCCGTCGACGATATCGCCCACCAGCCGGCCGTCGGCCTCGCGCCGGATCACGTTGACCGAGCCCAGCGCCGCCGAGCGCGCACTGACGCTGTCGAGGCGGCCGGCCAGCAGTTGTTTGTAGGGGACGGTGACCACGCAGCCGCGCAGGTTTTGCCAGCCACGCAAGGTCTCGACGAAGTTCTGCAGGGCGGTCGGCGCCAGGTCGATGGCCAGCATGGCAACGTTTTGCCGGTGCTCAGCGAACCAGCGGTTGAAGTTTTCCGGCGATTTGACCTGTGTCACAGGCGAGCCGACGATGGCGACCAGTTCAGTCGAACCCTGAATCATTTGATGCTCCCGCTTATTGGCTGTGTTGTGTGGCCGATAGTGCGAGCGGGGAGGGAGGCGGACAATCAAGCTGCCGGGCGTTTACGTTGATAATCGCGTCGCTAATGCGATAATCGCACTAACTGCCTGAATAAGAGTCGTCGCGATGAAGCAGCCCACCATCCATCAACGGGATCTGATCGTCGGCCTGCAGAAGGGCCTGGCGTTGCTTCAGTTATTTTCCCAGGAGCATCCACGCCTGAGTGTGCCCGAGGTGGCGCGCATGGCCGACATGACCCAGAGCGCCGCCCGGCGTTTCTTGCTGACACTGGTGCATGACGACTTCGCACAGACCGATGGGCGCTTCTACTGGCTGACCGCCAAGACCTTGCGCATCGGCCAGGCTTATGTCGATTCGGCCGTGCTGCCGCGCATGTTGCGGCCGATCGTCGAACAGGTGGCGCGAACCACCCAGGAGCATGTGTCGGTGGGCATTCGCGACGGGGATGACATCGTGCATGTGGTGCGCAGCCGCTACAGCCACATCACCTCGATGTCGATTCGACCTGGCTCACGGGTGCCCATGTATTGCACCGGCAGTGGCCGGCTCTGGCTGGCGAGCCTGTCTGCACAGGCGCTCGATGCGTATTTCGAACGCAACCCACCACAGGCGATCACGCCCTACACGCTCACCGATGAAAAGCGGATCCGCGCCGAAATCGCCTTGGCGGCGCAACGTGGCTACGTGCTGGTGGACCAGGAATACGAAGTGGGCATGCGTGTATTGAGCGTGCCGTTGATTGATCGCGAAGGGCAGTTGCAGGCCACCTTGACGCTGACCACCCATGCATCGCGCATGACCGTGGAGCAAATGCGCGAACGTTATCTGTCGACCTTGTATGAAGGCCAGGCATTGCTGCGGCCGATCATGACGCTGTAGGGCGATGGTGTTGCCTGTGGGGAAGGTTGCAGTCGACCCGAAGTGGACGATTGCCGAGGGCAGCTATCGGCCGATTGTGGGCTGGCGAGCCTGAATGCCGAGGCACTGGTCAGGAAGTAGGTACTTCCCATCCAGTACTTGAGCGTTCCGAAAGGATGTTCAACGGTCTGTCGACGAACCCTCATCATCGTGAAGATCTTCACTGACATGATCATGTCTCCAAGGCGTGATCCAAGGGCTAAAAGTGGATTTCAGCGGTCTTGAGGCCCAGGTCTCGAAGCTCGGCGATCAAGTCATCCAGATGCCCAAAAGACTCGACCTCCTCGTTGTCATCAACCAGGAAATAACTCCTGCCAGCGTCCTTCTTGAAGAACACTATCCACTCCTTGGGGTTGGTCGGGTTTGCGATCACATGGGTGTCGAAGGTCACGCCTTCGGCATGTTTGGTTTGCACAGTTTTACGATTCATGTCTGCCACCACGCTACGCGCGCTCTCAAAATTATCTATTTGCAGTGCATGCCCGCCCAGCTCCATCTGAGCTTTCACTATAAACATCTCCAGCCGCTCGAGGCAGTGGATCCAGGGCATTTCAATTATCACTGTATGTTAATATTATGCACATGCATCCACTGAGGGGCTAGCCATGATTGCGATAGGTGAGGCATGGAAGGCGGGGTTGTTGGGGCGAGGACACTGGCTTCGCAATATGGTGTCTGGCGTGATCGTCGGGGTCGTGGCGCTCCCTCTGGCAATGGCGTTTGCCATTGCATCGGGCGTCAAACCTGAGCAAGGCATTTACACCGCGATCATCGGTGGTCTGCTGGTTTCACTCTTTGGGGGAAGCCGCTTGCAGATTGCCGGACCGACAGGTGCGTTCATCGTGATTCTGGCGGGGGTCACGGCCAAGCATGGCGTTGACGGTCTGCAAATCGCCACGATGATGGCGGGGGCCATCTTGTTATTGCTGGGGATGGCACGGCTCGGTGCGATCATCAAGTTTATCCCCGACCCGGTGATTGTCGGATTCACCGCGGGCATCGGTGTGATCATCTGGGTCGGGCAATGGAAAGACTTTTTCGGTTTACCGACGATAAGTGGAGAGCATTTCCATGAAAAGCTCTGGCATCTGCTACAGGCCCTGCCGGATCTTCACATGGCCACCACCCTGCTGGCGGTACTTAGCCTTTTCCTGGTCATCACCGCGTCCAGAATTCCCGGTCTCAAACGGGTGCCTGGCCCGCTAGTCGCAATGGCGGTCGCTACAGCAATACAGTCAACCTTTCATTTCGAGGGGGTAGCCACGATTGGCAGTGCATTCGGTGGTATACCTCAAGGCTTGCCAGCGTTGAGCCTGCCTGAAATTACGCCGTCCCGCGTCATCGATTTGATTGGTCCGGCGTTCACTATCGCCATGCTTGGAGCAATCGAATCGCTGCTGTCGGCGATGGTGGCCGATGGCATGGCGGGCACCAAGCACGATTCCAATCAGGAGCTGATCGGTCAGGGCGTCGCCAACCTGGTCACACCATTGTTTGGCGGCTTTGCAGCTACCGGGGCCATTGCCCGTACTGCAACCAATATACGTAACGGCGGTACGAGCCCGCTGGCCGGCATTACGCATGCGGTCACCTTGGTGCTTATTGTTCTGTTCCTGGCACCTCTAGCCTCAAACATCCCACTGTGCGCCCTGGCTGCCATTCTTTTCGTGGTCGCATACAACATGAGCGAGTTGAAGCACTTCAAACGCATGGTCCAACGAGCCCCACGCGCAGACGTATCCATCCTGCTCATCACTTTCAGCCTCACTGTGTTCAGTGACTTGGTGATCGCCGTGAATATCGGCGTCATTCTTGCGATGCTGCACTTCATGCGCCGCATGGCCTCATCGGTGGAAGTGCAACAGGTCGTGGAGCACGAGCTTGAAGAAGAGCTGAGGACCAATGGTCATACTCGCCTACCGCCAGGGCTTTTGATTTATACGATTGAAGGGCCATTGTTTTTTGCTGCGGCCGAGACCTTCGAGCGTGTGATAGCACAGACCCACACTGACCCAAACCTGCTGATTATCCGCCTGAAGCGCGTACCGTTTATGGATATCACGGGCTTGCAAGTGTTGGAGGAGGTTATTCAGCAGCTGCACAAGCGGCATATCGTGGTGAAGCTCTGCGAAGCGAACACGAAGGTGCTCAACAAGCTCGATAGGGTGGGTATCCTGCAAGAAATTGGTCCGGAGCATTACCACGCCGACTTCAACACTGCGTTGGCTAAAGCTGTCAGTCACGTAGAGGGTACGTCGACTCTCTAGAGACTACTGCCCGTCTTGGTTATGACTTGGTGCTGGTGGCATGCTTGCTCTTGGTCGAATAGCTGGCGCCGTGAGTGTCCAGGTAGTCACGAATCAGTTGGCGGACCACCTGCGAAGGCGTCAGGTCTTGTGCTGCACAGAGTTCCTCGAAAGCTTTTTTCTTGACGGGATCAATGAGCACAGTGAGGCGCGCAGTCTTGCTTTCCATGGGGTATTCAATCGCTCAAGTCGCTGGATGTTAATCAAATTGTAATGGCCTTGTCCGGTGCTGTCACTGTTGCGGCGGTGGGGTGTTCGGTACCCTGGCCGCCTGCCTGCAACGGGTTGACTGTGATCCGCGCCGAAATCGCCTTAACGGTGCAACGTGGCTACGTGCCGGTGGACCAGGAATACGAAGTGGGCATGCGTGTATTGAGCGTGCCGTTGATTGATCGCGAAGGGCAGTTGCAGGTCACCTTGACGCTGACCACCCATGCATTGCTGCGGCCGATCATGACGCTCTGGGTACAGCAGCCTGGAACCCGGAACCGCCGGCAGGCGTCGCCTGCAACGCACCCTGCAGGGCGCCCATGACCATGTCATGCAGCAGCTTGCGACGGGCTCCCTTGCTTGCCGGCGAGTCTGCGATCCAGGCCGGCAATTGGTTGAGCAGGGACACGATGCCGCTCAAGGTCGAGCGCAGGGCGATGCTCACCGGCACACCGGTGAACTGCTCTATCGTCACCACCAGGTGTTCCTCGTAGCGCCGACGCAAGGCCAGGATCGAGGCCTGCTGTTCGCTGTCCAGGCAATGGAGGTCATGCTCGGCCAGGCGAAAATGCGCGCCCATGCGCTCATGCAGCAGCAGGTGCGCCTCCAGCAGCGCGTGCAGTCGCACAGCGGGTGCGGACTTGCGCCGGTTCACCAGACTGGCGCCGTGCAGCAACTGTTCGTAGAGTTCCTCGATCAATTCGAACAGCAGTGCTTCCTTGCTATCGATGTGGTTGTAAATGGAGCCGACCTTGATCCCCAGGTAAGCGGCCAGGTCGCGCATGCTTACCCGGCTGAAACCACATCGGGCAAAGAGCTCAAGGGCTTTTTGCCGGGTTTCCAGATAGCGCGAGGGGGGCATCTGGTCGATGGCCCCATCGGTGTTCATCCCATTCATAGGCGGAACTGCCCCAACAACCGATTGAGCTGGCTCGCCAGTTCACCCAGATGCCGGCTGGCCTCGTTGGACTGATCCGCTGCCAGGGCATTCTCCTGGGCCAGCGAGGCGGCGTGGGTGACATTCTGGTTGATGTCCTCGACCACGTGGGATTGCTCCAGGGTGGCACTGGCAATCGAGGCGTTCAGTTCAGTGAGGTTGCGCAGCGCGGTGATGACCAGGTGCAGGCTTTCACCGGTTTCGCGGGCCTGCACCACGGTTTCTCGGGCGGCCTGGCTGCTGGCATTGATGACCGCTACCGCCGCTTCGGAGTTGCCCTGCAGGCGTTCGATCATGCCCTGGATCTGCGCGGTGGACTGCTGGGTGCGCTGGGCCAGCAGGCGCACTTCGTCGGCCACCACGGCGAAGCCGCGACCCTGTTCGCCAGCGCGCGCCGCCTCGATGGCAGCGTTCAGCGCCAGCAGGTTGGTCTGCTCGGCGATGGCGCGGATCACTTCCAGCACGCTGCCGATCTGCGTGCTTTCCTGGGCCAGGCTCTGGATCACGCCGACAGCCTGGCCGATGGTCTCGGACAACTGGTCGATCTGGCGCAGGCTGCTGTCGATGTTGTGCTGGCCCTGGCGTGCCTGCTCATCGGCCTGGCGTACTTCGTTGGCGGCGTGCTCGGCGTTCTTCGCCACTTCCTGCACGGCATGGGAGACTTCGTGGATGGCGGCGGCCACCAGTTCCATCTGCTGTGATTGCTGTTGGCTGTGGCGCTGGCTGTTGCTGGCAATTTCGCCGAGCGATTGCGAGGCCTGGTCGAGGTGGCCGGCGGTCTGCATGGACTGGCCGATCACCGTGCGCAGCTTGCGGGTGAACGCGTTGAAGTGGCCGCTCAGGGCGGTCAGCTCATCGCGCCAGCGACTGTCCAGGTTGTGGGTCAGGTCGGCTTCGCCGCTGGCGATGTTCTCCATGGCATTGACCACCTGCGCCAGCGGCGAGGCGATGCTGCGGGCAATCAGCAGGATCAGTGCGCTGAGCAGCAGGGCGATCGTCAGCACAATGACGAAGGCCTTGATCAGCTGGCGGCGGAACTCGACTTGCACGTCGTCGATGTAGATGCCCGAGCCGACGATCCAGCCCCAGGGCTTGAACAGTTCGACATAGGACACCTTCTCCACCGGTGCATCGGAGCCCGGCTTTGGCCAACGGTAGTGCACCAGGCCGGAGCCGTCGCGGTTGGCCACGGTCACCATCTCGTCGAACAGTGCCTTGCCGTCAGGGTCGCGGGTGCCAGCCATGCGCTTGCCTTCGAGCTTGGCATTGGGGTGCATGACCATGCGTGTGTCGAGGTCTTCGATCCAGAAGTAGTCCTCGCGGTCGTAGCGCAGGTCGCGTATGACCGCGCGGGCCTGTTGTTGCGCCTGCTCACGATCGAGCCCCTGGCCTTCCAGGTTCTGGAAATGGCGCAGGATGCCGCTGGCGGTCTCGACCACGTGCCGGGTTTTCAGGGCCTTGGCCGCATAGAGGTCGTCATGGTTCTGCTTGAGCATCAGGCCCGCGAGAATCAGTAGCATCAGGATAGACGTCAGCAGGATCAACCACAGGCGGCGGCTGATGGGAATATTACGCAAGCCGGGCATGGGCAACTCCAGAAGGGGCAGGCAAGCGGGCAGCCGGCACGCAGGGCGCGTGCGGCCAAGGGCTTAGAGGGCGTAGTGGGCCAGTTCGCGGGCGATCAGCAGGCGCTGGACCTCGCTGGTGCCTTCGTAGATCTGGGTGATGCGCGCATCGCGGTAATAGCGCTCCACCGGGTAGTCCTCCAGATAGCCATAACCACCATGGATCTGCACGGCGCTGGAGCACACGCGCTCGGCCATTTCCGAGGCGAACAGCTTGGCTTGCGACGCTTCTGACAGGCACGGTTGCCCGGCGCTTTTCAGGCGCGCGGCATGCAGCACCAGCAGGCGGGTCGCATTGAGTCGGGTGTGCATATCAGCAAGCAGGTTGGACACGCTCTGGTGTTCGATGATCGGCTTGCCGAACTGGATGCGTTCGCGGGCATACCCCAGCGCGGCCTCAAAGGCGGCGCGGGCGATGCCCAGGGCCTGGGCGGCGATGCCGATGCGGCCGCCTTCAAGGTTGGACAGGGCAATGGCCAGGCCCTTGCCGCGCTCGCCGAGCAAATGGTCCTGGGCAATCGTGCAGTTATCAAGGGTCACCGCGCAGGTATCGGAGGCCTTGATGCCCATCTTGTGTTCGCTGCGGTCGACCACGAATCCGGGGTTTTCGGTCGGCACCAGGAACGCCGACAGGCCTTTCTTGCCCAGTTCTGGATCGGTGACGGCAAACACAATGGCCAGCTTGGCGCGCCTGCCGTTGCTGACGAATTGCTTGGCGCCGTTGAGTACCCATTGGCCGTCGCGCAATTCGGCGCGAGTGCGCAAGTTGTGTGCTTCGGTGCCCGCCTGTGGCTCGGTCAGGCAGAAGCAGCCAATGGTCTGGCCGCTGGCCAAAAGCGGTAGCCAGCGGTCTTGCTGGGAGGGGCTGCCATATTTCAGCAGAGGGCCGCAGCCGACTGAATTGTGGATGCTCATCAAGGCGCCGAGGGCGCCGTCGCCGGCGGAGATTTCCTCCACGGCCAGGGCGTAGGCCACATAGTCGGTGTAACTGCCACCCCAGGTGTCCGGCACCACCATGCCGAGCAGGCCCAGTTCACCCATCTGGGCCACCACGGCGTCATCGATCCAGCCGGCCTTTTCCCAGGCCTGGGCCTGCGGGCCGACTTCGCTGCGGGCGAAGTCGCGTGCCATGTCGCGGATCATGCGTTGTTCTTCGGTCAATTCGATATCGTGCATTGCGAGTCTCCTGCCGTTCAGGCGGTGCGAAGGGGTCTGCCAGAGGCCGGGCGGAAATCGTTGAAGAAGGCCTGCACCCGCGCAGGCACCAGCTCCGCCAGGGTTGGCGGGTTCCAGCGTGGGGTCTTGTCCTTGTCGATGATCAAGGCGCGCACCCCCTCCATCAGGTCGCCCTTGTCGAACCACTGGTAGTCCAGGTGCAGTTCCAGGGCAAAACAGTCGGCCAGGCTCAGGTATCGACCGCGACGCAACAGTTCCAGGGTTGCCGCCATTGCCAGCGGTGAGCGGCTGTCGAGCAGCTCGACCGTCTGTTCGGCCCAGTCGCGCAGCTCGGGACGCTGCTCGCGCTGCAACGCATTGCGAATCGCCGCCACATCAGGCAGGGCGAAATATTCATCGATCACCTGGCGGTAAGCCTTGAGTTCCGATCCGGCAATACGCTCGGTGGCCAGGCCGGCCAGCAGCGCTTGCAAGTCTTCTTCGGGCGCACGGGTCCAGTTCAAGTGATCCAGGGCGGCGTCCAGTTCGACCAGTCGCTCGCTGGGCAGGTAGTAATCGGCCAGGTTGGCATAGAGCGCATCAGCCGCACGCACCTGGCAGCCGGTGACGCCCAGGTAGATACCCAGCTCACCGGGTAGGCGCGGCAGGAAGTAGCTGCCGCCGACATCGGGGAAAAAGCCGATGCCGACTTCCGGCATGCCCATGCGTGTGCGCTCGGTGATCACCCGTAGCGAGGCCGCCTGCGCCAGGCCCATGCCGCCACCCAGGACGAAACCGTCCAACAGCGCGAGCACCGGTTTGGAGTAGCCATGCAGGTACTCGTCCAGGGCGTATTCCTCCTCGAGGAACAGCTCGTGCAGGTTGTCCCCGGCCTTGTGACTGTCGTACAGCATGCGAATGTCGCCACCGGCACAGAAGGCTTTTTCCCCGGCGCCACGAATGGTGATGGCGACGATGTCCGGATCCTGTTCCCAGACCCACAGGTGCCGGCAAAGCAGCGTCACCATGGGCAGGTCCAGGGTGTTCAGCGCGCTGGGCCGGTTCAGTGTCAGGTGGCCGATGCGGTTGCGCACGCAGGCCAGCACCGGGGCTTGCTGCTCGCTCATGCCTGGGCTTCTCCACGGAACATTTGGATGATGGCGGAAAAGTCCAGGCCGCCATTACCTTGCAGGCTGAACGTCTGGTACAGCTGTTGGGCGGCAGCGCCGAGCACCACCGGTTGGCGCGCCTGTTTGGCGGCTTCGGTAGCCAGGCCGAGGTCCTTGAGCATCAGGTCGGTACCGAAGCCGCCAGTGTAGCCACGCGAGGCCGGGGCATTTTCCAGCACGCCGGGGAACGGGTTGTTGATCTCCGAGCTCCAGCAGCGACCGGTGGAGGTGCCGATGACACCGGCCAGCACCTTGGCGTCCATGCCCAGGGCCACACCCAGGGCCATGGCCTCGGCGACGCCGACCATGGAGATGCCGAGCAGCATGTTGTTGGCGATCTTGGCCACCTGGCCGTTACCGGCCGCGCCGCAGTGCACGATGTTCCTGCCCATGGCCGAGAGGATCGGCAGGGCCTGGTCGTACACGCTGACCGGGCCGCCGACCATGAACGTCAGGGTGCCTGCTGTCGCGCCGCCGGTGCCACCGGAGACCGGCGCGTCGAGCATCGGGTTGCCTTGGGCAAGGGCGAATTTGGCCACCTCGCGGGCGCTCAGCGGGTCGATGGTCGAGCTGTCGATCAACAGCACGCCTTGGCCAATATTGGCCAGCAGACCGTCCTTGCCGCGATAGACCTGTTTCACGTGGTCTGCGGTTGGCAGCATGGTGACGATCACTTCAACCCCGGCCTTGGCTACGCCTGCGGGCGAGTCAGCGGCGCTGGCGCCGGCCTCGACCAGGGCGGCGACCGCCTGGGGGAAGGGATCGAAGACGGTCAGGCTGTGGCCGGCCTTGAGCAGGTTGCGGGCCATTGGGCCACCCATGTTGCCCAGGCCGAGAAATCCGATATGCATGATGGTTACCTTTTTGCGTGTGGTGGCGAGGGGATAAATCCCCTCGCCACAGATCATTTGAGCGTGATCGTGGTGTTCACCGCGCCAACGACGTCGTCTTCGTCGAACCAGCGCTGGGTGATCGTCTTGGTCTGGGTGTAGAAGGTCACCACTTGCTTGCCGTAAGGGCCCAGGTCGCCGAGCTTGGACGCGCGCGAACCGGAGAAGGAGAACAGCGGGACCGGTACCGGGATCGGCACGTTGATGCCCACCTGGCCGACGTCGATTTCTTCCTGGAAGTGACGGGCAGCCGCGCCGGAACGGGTGAACAGGGCGGTACCGTTGCCATTGGGGTTGGCGTTGATGATCTCGATCGCCTCGCTCAGGCTGTCGGCCTGCATGACGCACAGCACCGGGCCGAAGATTTCTTCGCGGTACACGGACATTTGCGCGGTGACGTTGGAGAAGATGGTCGGGCCGACGAAATTGCCGTCCTGGTAGCCAGGCACGCTCGGGTTGCGGCCATCCAGTTCGAGCCTGGCGCCTTCTTCGATGCCGCTGGCGATCAGGCTGTTGACGCGATCCAGGGCCGCGCAGGAAATCACCGGGCCGATGTCGGTGCCAGGTTCGGTGCCGCCATTGATCTTGAGGGTTTTGGTTCGCTCGATCAGGTCCGGCAACCAGGTCTGCGCTTCACCCACCAGGATCACCACCGGCAGGGCCATGCAGCGCTGGCCAGCGGCGCCGAAGGAAGCGCCCAGCAGGTTGTTCAAGGTCTGCTGCTTGTTGGCATCGGGCAGGACGATGGCGTGGTTCTTCGCGCCCATCATGCACTGTGCGCGTTTGCCGTTCTGGGTGGCACGGTTGTAGACATGGGTGCCGACCTTGGTCGACCCCACGAAGGACACGGCCTTGATGTCCGGGTGGTCACAGATCAGGTTCACCGCATCGACGCCGCCGTGGATGACGTTGAGCACGCCCTTGGGTACACCGGCTTGCAGCGCCAGTTCGACCAGGCGCATGGTTACCAGGGGGTCTTGCTCGGACGGCTTGAGGACGAAGGTGTTGCCGGTGGCGATGGCCATCGGGAACATCCACAGCGGGATCATCGCCGGGAAGTTGAACGGGGTGATGCCGGCGCACACGCCCAGCGGCTGCATCAGGGTGTAGGTGTCGACGCCGTTGGCGACGTTGTTGGCCAACTCGCCCATCTGCAGGTTACCGATGGAGGTGGCGTGCTCGACCACTTCCAGGCCGCGGAACACATCACCTTCGGCGTCCGGCAGGGTTTTGCCCTGTTCGGCGGTGAGCAGTGCGGCCAGTTCCTTGATGTTCTCGCGGATCAGCTGCTGGTATTTGAAGAAGATCCGCGAGCGGGTGCCGATCGGCGTCTTGCGCCAGGTCTTGAACGCTTCCTTGGCGCTGGCCACGGCGGCATCCATTTCTTCGGCCGTGGCGAAGGGTACGCGAGCGAGGACTTCCTGGGTGGCCGGGTTGACCACGTTGCGCCACTCGGTGCTACGCGATTCGACGAATTCGCCGTTGATGAGGAGCTTGACGCTTGGAATGCTGGAAGAGGTCATTTTCAGTTCTGCCTACTTTCTTTGGGTCGAGTTAAGCCACTCGGCCTGTTTGGCCGAGCGGTCGGATTTGATTTCAGGAAGGCCGGCGTACCGGCCCGGGCTCAGCCCTTGAGCTGAGGAAAGTCTTCTTCGAAGTACTCTTGTGCGCCGCGTGCGTCACTCTGCCGGCGCTGCACTTCCATCTGGCGCAGTTCCACCCGGCGGATCTTCCCGGAGATGGTCTTGGGCAACTCGGTGACGAACTCGATGCGTCGCACCCGCTTGTACGGCGCCAGGTGCTCGCGGGCGAAGGCGAGGATATTGCTGGCGAGTTCGCTGCTGCCGGGTTCGTCATGGGCCAGGATCAGGAAGGCCTTGGGCACGGCCAGGCGCAGCGGGTCGGGGCTGGGAACCACGGCGCATTCCATCACCGCCGGGTGCTCGATCAGCGCGCTTTCCAGCTCGAAGGGGCTGATGCGATAGTCGGAGGCCTTGAACACGTCGTCGGCGCGGCCGACGAAGGTGACGTAGCCTTCGGCGTCGATCTGCGCGGTGTCGCCGGTGCGGTAGTAGCCATCGCGCATCACCTCGGCGGTTTTTTCCGGGCTGTCCTCGTAGCACAGCATCAGGCCGAGTGGACGCACGTCCAGCGGCAGGGCGACTTCGCCCTCATTGCCGGGTACGCCGTCGGGGTCGAGCATGGTCACCCGGTAGCCCGGCAGCGGACGGCCCATGGAGCCGGGTTTGAGCACTTGGCCGGGCGTGTTGCCGACCAGGGCGGTGGTTTCCGACTGGCCGAAGCCGTCTCGCAGCGGCAAGTCCCAGGCATGCAGGATCTGCTCGATGATCTCCGGGTTGAGCGGCTCACCGGCACCCACCAGTTCGCGCAGGTTCAAGCGCTCCTTGTAACTGGCCAGGTCCTCCTGGATCAGCATGCGCCAGACCGTGGGCGGGGCGCACAGGCTGGTGACGCCGTAGCGCTCAAGGGCGCCCAGCAGGGCAGGGGCGCTGAAGCGCGCGACATTGTGGATGAAGATGCAGGCGCCGGCATTCCACGGGGCGAAGAGGCAACTCCAGGCGTGCTTGGCCCAGCCCGGGGACGAGATGTTCAAGTGCAGGTCACCCGGCTGCAGGCCGATCCAGTACATGGTCGACAGGTGACCGACCGGGTAGCTCTGGTGGCTGTGCAATACCATTTTCGGCTTGGAGGTGGTGCCGGAGGTGAAGTACAGCAGCATCGGGTCGGTGGCCAGTGTCTGCCCCTCGCTGTCGAACCGCTCGGAGTGCTCGCTGGCGGCGCTGTGCGGCGTCCAGCCGGTGGGGGCCGGGCCGACGCAGATGCGCGTGCAGCCTTCACCCAGGCCGTCGAACTTGTCGACATGGGCGGCACCGACCACCAGGTGGCGCACATGGCCACGCTCGATGCGGTCACGCAAGTCTTCAGGGGTGAGCAGGGCGGTGGCGGGGATGACCACGGCGCCGAGCTTGAAGGCGGCCAGCATGGTTTCCCACAGGGCGACGTCGTTGCCGAGCATCAGCAGGATGCGCTCGCCACGGCGCACGCCAAGGGCACGCAGGTGGTTGGCCACCTGGTTGGACCGCGCGGCCAGTTGCTGGAAGCTGTAGCGTTGCTCGCTGCCGTCCTCTTCGACGATCCACAGGGCGTTGGCCTGGTTGCCCTCGGCCATGGCATCGAAGTAATCCAGTGCCCAGTTGAATTGGTTCAGTTGCGGCCAGCGGAAGTCCCGCGTGGCAGTGGCGTAGTCGGTACGGTGGGCCAGCAGGAAATCGCGAGCTTTGATGAAGGGTTGGCAGTTGCTGTTCATTGGAGTCTCCATCGATCGCGGTGACGATCGGCGCGGGTAACGGGTACGGGATGGTCAGGCGGCGAGGGCGGCTTTGCTGTGGGTAGCAATGCGTTCAAGACCCGTACAGTTACCTGTGAGCGTAGAGACGGCGGCTGGCATGGATGTCTTCACGTTGGGTGCCCTTTGTTTGTTTTTGTTGGGTCTGGCCCGGTACATGACCGGTGCTTGAGTCCAGTATATGCATGCAAAAATGAATTAAAAATGCTCATAAAAGCCGGTGCGTTGTGCAGAAAAGTCATAGCTGTATTGGGTGTATATCCATTCCTGCGGTAACGGCCACTTAGGGTTTCGCTCTTACAGCGAGTCACTTGAAAAAGCCCCAAGTAACCAAGGGCTCTTGCCCCTGGCGTTCGGCCCCTCGCTAAGGCTCGAGGTACGCGAGCTCCGGTCCTGAAAGCCAAATCAACAGCCAAAGCGAAAACGAGGCGGCCATAAAGCCGACCTGATTCCAGGTGTGTCCGCGATCACGTGTTCACTTGAAATCAGGTCGGCTTTAAGGCCGCCTCGCTTTGACTTTTGATCTGGGTGCCCCGTTAACCACGCTGGCCCATCGCGGCGACCCACGGAGCAATGCCGGAGAGAGGGCATGCCGAGCCCTAGCGAGGCACCGAGTGGTGGGGGGGCGATTTACCAGAGCGCCAGGGTATAGCTGAGGATCAGTCGGTTCTCATCCAGATCACTGCCGAAATGGCTCGAGCGCACCGTCGCGTTGCGCCATTTCACCCCGACATTTTTCAGCGGCCCGCTCTGCACGACATAGCCGATGTCGGTATCCCGTTCCCATTCCTTGCCCTCCGGGCGGTTGCCGCCCAGATCGATGTTGTCGCCGGAGAGGTAGCGCGTCATGAAGGTCAGGCCCGGTACGCCTATGGCCGCAAAGTTGTAGTCGTAGCGAGCCTGCCAGGACTTTTCGTCCTTGCTGGCGAAGTCGCCGATCTGCACGAAGTTCACCAGGAAGGCGTCGGTGCCGTTGACGTAGGCGTAGCCGGTGTCGCCGCTCATGCCTTGATAACCCAGGCCCAACGCATGCCCGCCGAGGTTGTAGGTGAACATCGCGCCAATGGCATTGTTGTCGACATTGCTGCCGCCATCGTCCGTGGAGCGGGCGAAGCGCAGATCCGTCTTCAACGACTGGCCGGTTGCGACTGGCAACACGTAGGTCAGGTTGACCAGGTGCTGGCTGTAGAAGTTGTCGAGGTGACCGTAGCTGTAGCCGGTGGCGAGGTTGCTGGTCCATTTGTAGTTCAGGCTGGCGAAATCCAGGCGGTCGCTATCGACATGGCGTGTGGTGATGCCCTTGGCGCCGGTCCGGGTGATGCCCATGTCCTCGTAGTCCGAGGAGTCGCGCTGGTTGACCTGCGTCAGTCGCCCGGCATCCACGGTCAGGCCTTCGAGTTCCAGCGACGTCAACTGACCGCCTTTGAAGGTTTGTGGCAACAGCCGTGAATCGTTAGCCAGTACCGTCGGCAGCTTCGGCAGCAGTGTGCCGAGTTTCAGCGTGCTTTTGGAGGCGCGCACTTTGGCGGTCAGGCCCAGTTCGCCGTACTCGTCCTGCGCTCCTTTGCTTATGTCGCGATGGCGTTTGAGCAGGCCGGAGCCTGCGCGGTCAGGGCTGGAGTCGAGCTTGACGCCGAGCAGTCCGATGGCATCGAAACCGACACCGATCAAACCTTCGGTGAAGCCTGATTCATGGCGCAGCAGCAAGCCTTGGGCCCATTCCTCTTGTTTGGATTGGGCGGCGCCTGCCTGGCGATAATCCCGGTTGAAGTAAAAGTTGCGCAGTTCCAGGCTGGCCTTGCTGTCCTTGATGAAGTCCGCATGGGCCTGGGTGGCAAGGCTGCTGCCGGCGAGGAATAGACTGAAAAGGGTAGGTTTCATGTTTGTCTCTTGTTGTTATGGGCAAGCCGATCCCGCACTGGCTGTGGCCAGTGGAGGGAAGGCATGTTGACGGTGCCCTGGCCGGGCGGCGCAGGGCGGGAGTAAAAAAGCGCGAAGCCAAGGGGCGCACTCGCGCTCGGGGCATTGGCCCCGACAAAACTGCAGCGTCAGTGACTGCTGGCCATGGCGGCGCCCAGGCCGGTCTGGGCCCGGACGAACTGATCGGCATAGGCCGCGCGTTCACGGTCGGCGCGCTCGCTGCGATCCAGCCTGGACACGACCACTATGACCAGGAAGGCCAGAGGCATGGAGAACAGTGCCGGCTGGTCGTAGGGGAAGATCGCCTGGGCATGGCCCAATACACCGACCCACACCGACGGTGAACCGATGACCAGCGCCAGGGCGCTGACCAGGCCGGTCAAGCCGCCGTAGAGAGCGCCGCGGGTGGTCAGGCCACCCCAGTACATGGCCATGATCAATACCGGGAAGTTTGCCGAGGCGGCTATGCCGAATGTCAGGCCGACCAGGAAGGCGATGTTCTGGCCCTCGAACAGAATGCCCAGGGCGATCGCGACAATGCCCAGGCCGATAGTGGCGATGCGCGACACGCGCATTTCCTGCTTCTCGCAGGCCTTGCCCTTCTTGAAGACCGAGGCATAAAGGTCGTGGGAGATGGCCGAGGCGCCGGCCAGGGCCAGGCCGGCCACCACTGCAAGGATGGTGGCGAAGGCAACGGCGGAAAGGAATCCGAGAAACAGGTTGCCTCCCACCGCCTTGGCCAGGTGCATGGCCACCATGTTGCCGCCGCCGATCATCGCACCGCCGAGCTTACCGTCGACGTAGTACTGCGGGTCTGTGCCGACGATGACGATGGCGGTGTAGCCCAGGATGCAGACCACGAGGAAGAAGAAGCCGATGAACACCGTGGCGAACAGCACCGATTTGCGCGCCTCCTTGGCATTGGGCACGGTGAAGAAACGCATCAGGATGTGCGGCAGGCCGGCGATGCCGAAGACGAGGCCCAGGGACAGTGACACCGCGTTGACCGGATCGGCCAGCAAGGTGCCGGGGCCCATGATCTGCACGCCGCTGGCGTGCACCGCTACGGCCTGGGCCGACAGCGTCTCGAAGCTGAAGCCGAAGCGGCTCAGGGCCATCAGCATCAGGGTCGTGCCGCCCGCCAGCAGCAGGACCGCCTTGGTGATCTGTACCCAGGTGGTCGCCAGCATGCCGCCGAAGATCACGTAGACCAGCATCAGCAGGCCGACCACCACCACCGCCGTGCGATAGTCGAGGCCGAACAGCAGCTTGATCAACTGGCCGGCGCCGACCATCTGCACCACCAGGTAGCAACACACCACCGTCAGCGAACCGAGGGCGGCGAAGCTGCGCACGCGAGTCTGATCCAGGCGCAGGGAGACGATGTCGGCGAAGGTGTAGCGGCCCAGGTTGCGCAGACGCTCGGCCATCAGGAAGGTGACGATGGGCCAGCCGACGAAGAAGCCGATGATATAGATGAAGCCGTCATAGCCCTTGGTGAACACCAGGCTCGAGAGACCCAGCAACGTGGCTGCAGACATATAGTCGCCGGCTATCGCCAGGCCATTCTGGAAGCCTGTGATACCGCCACCGGCGCTGTAGAAATCGGCAGCGGAACGCGTGCGACGGGACGCCCACCAGGTGATCAGCAACGTGGCGAGGACGAAGACGAAGAACATGCCAATGGCATGCACATTGAGCGGTTGTTTCTCGGCGGTGATGGGGGCGGCGTTGGCCAGCAGGGGGCTGAGGGCGAGCAGGGCGGTCAGGCGTTTCATGCGCGGGTCTCCTGCAGGATCTGCGCGCTGAGCGCGTCGAAGCGGGTATTGGCGGTGTGCACATACCAGGCGGTCAGCAACCAGGACAGCAAGATGATTGCCACGCCAATCGGGATGCCGAGGCTCAGGTGACTGCCGTCGTACAGTGGCAGGTGCAGCCAGGCAGGTGCGAAGGCCACCACCATGATGAAGCTGTAGTAGACGGCCAGGACCGCGGCGCTCAGTGACCAGGCCAGCAGGGAACGTTGGCGGGTGAGGCGCTGGAAGTTGGGATTGGCCCTGACCAGGGCGCAGATCTGGACATGGTTCGGATGGTCAGTCGTCATGGTGAGGCTCCGCTTTTTTAATTGTTGTTTGTCGGCCTTTTGAGGGGCGTACGGGTACCCGGGCGACGTTCCGAAGCGGAGCGTCACCTGAATGCTGGAGTCTTTGCGGCCCTGGCGATCTTCCGGATGCGAGGGGATGTTGGTGGCACTCATCGGGTGCCGACAGGGTGCCAGCCGCATGGGTCCATGGCGGGCGCGAATGCGACAGATTGCGTTGTCGCGCAGCTGCCTTTTTTCGCCTTGAAAACAGGCTTTTTACCCTGCATTCAGGCCGTCAGCCCTGATTGAAAAAAGGGCCTTTCCGGTTGCGAAACGTTGCTGGTAAAACCAGGCTGGATGCGAGTATATGTTGGCTAATTTCCAATAAGAATTGGCAGAAAAGCCTGATGAATATGCAAAATCGCACAACGCAAAATCATGTGAATTGGGACGATATGCGCTTCTTCCTCGAGGTCGCCCGTGCGCGCACCGCCAGTGGCGCAGCACGCCGCTTGGGGGTGGACTACACCACGGTGTCGCGGCGCATCCGCGCCCTTGAGCAAAGCCTTGGCGCACTGCTTTTCGAGAAGTCCCGCACGTCGGGTTTTGTCATGACGGTCGAGGGGCAGCGCCTGATCAGTCACGCCGAATCTCTGGAAAGTACGTTGCTGGCAGCCTGCGAGCAGGTATCGGGAACCACCGCGGGCCTCGCCGGGCACCTGCGCATCGGCTGTACCGAGGCCTTCGGCTCCTGCTTCATCACCACTCAGATGAGCCATTTCATCATTCACTATCCGCACATCTCAGTGGACATCCTGCCGGTCCCGCACTTCGTCAACCTGTCACGGCGCGAGGCGGACATTGCCATCACCCTGGAGCGTCCTGAGCGCGGTCCCTACGTGTGCTCGCGCCTGTGCGACTACCGCTTGCGCCTGTATGCGACCCCTGCGTACCTGGCCAATCATCCACCGATTACCCGAAGCGAGGATTTGGCGAGCCATCCGTTCGTGACCTACGTCGAGGACCTGGCCTTCAGCTTCAAGCTGCTCTACCTGAACGACCTGTTGCCCGGCGCGCACAGCCGCCTGCGCAGCACCAGCGTGGTCTCCCAGTACCATGCGGCTTTGGAGGGGCGTGCGCTGGCCATTCTGCCCTGCTTCCTCGCAGGTCCCGATCCGCGCTTGTGCGAAGTGCTGCCGGATCAGGTAGAGGTCACCCGACAGTTCTGGATGTACTACAGCGAGGATCTGCGCAAACTCAAGCGCATCACCCTGGTCGCCGATTACCTGCGTGCCTGTGCAGAACTCAATCAGCCGTTGCTGATGGGCGAGTCCCGGGCGATGGCGTACCTGCCGTCGCCCTGAGTCCTGGCTTCAACCGGTGGCCAAGGCCGGGTCGGCCTTACCAATAGGCAATCCGCACCGCAACGACGAAAGCGGGTTGTATCGAACCCGAACAACTGTCTCAGATCGGGACAGTCGCCATCAAAAAGCCCTTTACGCAGGTTCACTGGCACCGGATGATCCCGGTTCAGTAAAAGCATTCACCCGACCCTAAAAAAATAAAAACAGGTGTCTCCATGCTGCTCGACGATGCGCTGTTAACGGATGTCCGCGGCAAGCCGATACGCCAGCAGCACAAAAATTTTTCAACCGAATGGGATGAAATCAGCGCCTGGTCTGATCGCGTTTACATGCCCTATCGTGTGTCCCCCATAGGGCAGGCCATCAAGCCGCACGCAACCATGCATTCATCCCGGATAGGCGAGTTGACGCTGACTCGTTTTGGCTATGGCGTGGCGGTAAGCGTCGATGACTTTTCGCCCGAAGCGGGGAATGCATTACTGCTCACGACCATTCGCGGCAATGCCCGGCACTGGACGCAGCGTTCAGTCACTGCAGATACGGCAGTGGGTGAGTCCTTCATTGCCGATTGCAGTCGTGTCGATTACCGCATCGACCTTGACCCGGATCACCTGCAGCTGAACCTGACCATCCCCCATGCACTTATGGAACGGATGGCGCAGCAGTGGTTTGGGTTCGTGCCCGATGATCGGTTCTGGAGACACAAGTGCGTCATCGGCGGGGTCGGTTCGAGTTGGCTAAGTCTGCTGGAGTACACGGCCCGGTGTGTTGCCGAGGCGGGCCAACACATGGCTGAAGGGCGTATGGGGGCTCATCTGGAGCAAATCCTGTGCGTTCATCTGTTGCGAGAGTGGGCTGACCGCGCCGCGCAGGCTGGGCTTGATTTGAATAGTCCGATGAACCGGATTGCGCCCCGTTATGTCAGGGCTGCCGAAGCGTTCATGAGTGCCAACGCAGCGAGCCTGCCGACGCTGGCAGAGGTTGCCAGTGCGGTCGGGACCAGTGTGCGCGCATTGAGTGGGGCCTTCTCGCGCTTTCGCGGCATGACGCCCGGTGCATTCTTGCGCGAGCAGCGGCTGCAGGGGGTGCACCGCGATTTGTTGGCGACGGATCCGGAGTCGGGCACGACAGTTTCTGCCATCGCCTTTCGGTGGGGTTATCTGAACCTGGGTGAGTTCGCGGGAACCTATCGCAAGCGTTTCAGTGAACTGCCGTCGCAAACCTTGCAGCGCCGGCTGCGCTAGCGGGTTGACGCAAAAAAGGCACCGAGCGTGACGTCCAAGTCACCCTCGGTGCCCCCAGAAACCCGACCATTCGCTGCGGGTCAGAACACCCACAACAACCGCAGGTTAACCCGCTGTTCTTCCTTGAAGCCATTGTCGACCGACACGTCCTGGCCGTAATTGAGCAGGGCCTGGAACGTAGGGGTCATCCAGTAGGATCCTCCGACACGGTACTTGCTGGTACCGGGTTCATCGCCCTGGTCCTGGCCGTCAATGCGCGACTCGCCGCCCCAGAGTTGAGACGCACCGACGTGCACCGACAGCTTGGGTGTCACGGCGTACCTCAGGTAGGTCTGGGCTTGCCATAGCGGCTTCTGGCGTAATGTCAGGCCTTGACTGGTGAAGTCTTCATTCTTGCCAAACACGGTGACATCAGCGGTGAGGTCCAGGGACAACTTTTCAGTGAGGCCGGTCACATAGCCGGTCTGCAACGTCATCTTCCAACGGTTTTCACCGAGGTTGAGTATATCGTTGTGGTCGTAGCTACCGGTCGGCACGAACAGGTAGGGCGCAATGCCCCAGTAACGGTTTTTCGCCGGATCATTCACGAGCCACAGGGTCGACGCCAGAATCAAATCACCCGTGCCACTGGTCTGTCCCAACGCGTCGTTGTCGCGTGTTCCTTCCAGGCGGCCGAAGGGCAACAGGAACTGAGTATTGATCGTGTAGTCACCCAGCTGCTGGTAGTTGGCGACGCGCAATATGCCGATATCCGAGTCGAGTCCCGCCTTGATCGCAACCTTGTGGCCGTCACTGTACAGCGATCGCCGCTCGGCATGCTGCAGGTAGAGCAAGCCGATATTGCTGCCGGCTGGAAGTGCAGCGGCGTATTCGCCGGCGTCAACATCGATGGCCTGGGCGTTGCCCGCCAGGGTGGCCAGCAGGAAACCGGTACCGATCGTTGAAGCATCCAATGCGCATGCTGTGAAGCGAGCGCGCGCAGGGGTACGCGTGGAGATCTCCATGAGTCACCTGTTTTGTTTTTGTTGGTTTTATAGGGGGGTGAATCAGGCACTGGCTCAGCTGGTCAGGTTGCGGTAGGCCACCGTTTCGAAGTCCAGGTAAGCATGGGTCGATATGGGGTCTACGAATGGCAAGATCTGAGTGGCCCAAAAACCACCGATGCCATTCTTGCGGTCGATCCAGTAGAAGAGATTGGCCAATCCAGCCCACGCCAAAGAGCCTGCAGGGCGACCGGTGGGGGCGTCTTGTTCGTTGATCATGAAACTCAACGCCCACGACTTTGGCATGCCGGGGAAGAATTCCGCCGTGTGGGAAATACCCGGGTTCACGCAGGGAAGGGCTTTGATTTTCAGGTTGTCGAGCCCGTTTTTTTCGGCGAAACGAATCGTCTCCGGCTTCAGGATCCGTCCGTGATCACCCTGTCCATCGTTAAGCCAGGCCCGGATGAACAGGCAGTAGTCCTTGACTGTCGAGAACAGGCCATGGCCTCCCATGTGCACTTCGGGTTCCGGCGGGAGGAGGGAGCCTTCGATTACGCTCAGCGATCCATCCTCTTCACGCTGATGCATGCCAGCCCGCCGCTGGAACATCGAAGGGGTCATGGTAAACGCCGTGTCCGTCATGCCCAGGGGCTCGAAAATGCGCTGCTGCATGACCTCACCCAGACGCTTGCCGGTAATGGCCTCGACCACAAGGCCAGCCCAATCCAGGTTGGCACCGTATTCCCACTGTTCACCCGGCTCGAACAGCAACGGTGTTTGCAGGGCAGCCAACGTTCCGCTGATGATGCTGGGTTGGCGTTGTTCCTGGACCAGCCTGTTGTAGTGTTCGTTGAAGAATTCGTAACCCAGGCCCGCCGTATGAAGTAGAAGCATGCGGGTGGTGATGTGTTTTTTGGCAGGGCGAAGCCGTGGGGTGCCGTCGCTATCAAACCCTTCGAGCACCTTGAGTTCACCGATCATCGGCAGGTAGTCCCTGGCGGGCGCATCGAGATCCAGTCGGCCTTCCTCGACCAACTGGAGCACGGCCGTGGCGGTTATCGCTTTAGTCGTGGAAAACATCGCGAAAACACTGTCGGTGGTCATTGCATTTGGCTGGCCGAGCGTTCGTTGCCCCGCAGCACCCTCGTAGAGCAAGCCGTCGCGCCCGGTGACTGCAGCGACTACGCCTGGGACGCGTTGCGGTCCGGCGGTGGCGCTATCGAGTATCTGGTTGAAGGCGGATGTAGTACCTGGATTCATTATTCTTGTTCTCCTTGAACCCAACCCCGGTGCGCTTGGCTAGCGCCTGGGACGGGATGTGCAGTGACAGGACTGATTGGGCCGACGTGAAGCAATGAACGTCGGGCCAGGGGAGAGTAAGAAAATAAAACCGGAGCGTTTGTCGGCTGCCGGCAGAGGCCGTCGGAATCCGGCATTTATCCAAGTACCCGTTCCTGTCTAAGGGAAACCTTTAGCCGCACTGGAGATTTCCCCCCTTCGGACTGCTGTTCATCTTGATACCGGCGCGGCGTCTACTGGCTTACCTTGTGCCTACCCATAAAAATAAGAATGGAGATGTCAGGTGAAGCAATCTTGCCGTGGGCTCGGTATTGCCAGTGTGATCGGGGTTATCTGTTCGCCATTGGCAGCGCATGCCGATGTGATTGATGACAGTCACTTCAAAGTGGATACGCGTAACTTCTACCTGCACCGTAACTACACCAATACGAATGCGCCGGTGTCTGAGGTGCACAGTTGGTCCCAGGGTTTCGATGCGCAGTTCACCTCCGGCTACACCGACACGGCCCTGGCCATCGGCCTCGATGTGGATGCGCAATACGCCGTGCGCCTGGACTCCTCGGGCAACGACGGTTCGCTGCCGTACAGCGTGAGCAATCAACAGACGGCCGACGACTACAGTCGCGCCGGTGCAACCTTCAAGATGCGCTACAGCAAGACCGAGTTGAAGGTCGGTGACCTGCGCCCGCAATTGCCGGTGGCGTTCGATGACCCCAGTCGGCAACTGGATACCATCTACCAGGGTGCCGTGGTCGAGTCCAAGGAGGTTGACGGATTGACTGTGACCGGAGGGCGTTTCTGGTCTGCCGTGACACGGGAATCTTCCAATCACGAGAAATTCTACAAATTTGGCTCCACCGATAATCTCGACAGTGATGCCCTGGATTTTGGCGGTGTCACTTACGACATCAGCAAGACGCTGCAAGCCAGTTATTTCTACGGCGTCTTGCACGATATTTATCAGCAGCACTATTTCGGCCTGATGCACATGGCTGACCTGGGCAATGGCTACAAACTTAAAACCGACTTGCGCTACTTCAATAACAATGAAGACGGCGATGCCTTGAACGGTGAAATCGACAACCGCTCCTACGGTGCCTTGTTCAGCCTGCTCAAGGGCGCGCACATGTTTGGCCTCAGTTACCAGCGCATGCTCGGTGACAGCGTGTTCCCGACCATGAACGGTTTTATCCCGCAACCTTACCTGGTGCACTGGTCGTCCCTGGGTTTTGTCCGTCCGGATGAAAAGTCCTGGGGCGCGCGCTACAGCTATGACTTCGCCGGGATGGGCGTGCCGGGGCTGAAGTTCTTTACCCGCTACATCAAGGGCACGAACTGGGACCGCGGCGGCAACCTGAGCGACAATCAGGAAAGCGAACGTTACCTGGGACTCAACTACGTGGTGCAGAGCGGGGCGCTGCAAGGCCTTGGGTTGGATGTGCGCAACATTGATGTGAAACAGAAGTATGGCTACGACTACAACGAGTTCCGTGTCGCCACGACCTACACCTGGAAGTTCTGGTAAGCGCATTTACTCCATAACAATACAAAAAGGAGCAAACACTAGTGAATATACAGGTCGATAAGGCGGTCCTGCAGCGCAAGAAAACCTACGTCTACGAGTGGTACGTGGTGGCCCTGTGCATGATCGCCTACATCTTTTCATTCGTGGATCGGCAGATCCTTGCGCTGATGATCGAGCCGATCAAGGCCGACCTGCAGATCAGCGATACCCAGTTCAGCCTGCTGCACGGTCTGGCCTTTTCGTTGTTCTACGCCTTCATGGGCATGCCAATCGCCTACCTGGCCGACCGCTTCAGCAGGCCGAAGATCATCGCCGTCGGCGTGGTGTTCTGGAGCTTGGCGACGGCTGCCTGCGGCCTGAGCAAGAACTTCCTGCACATGTTCCTCGCGCGCATTGGCGTCGGTGTCGGCGAGGCGGCCCTGTCGCCCTCGGCCTACTCGATGTTCAGCGACATGTTCCCCAAGGAGAAACTCGGCCGCGCAGTGGGCATCTACTCGATCGGCTCGTTCGTCGGTGGCGGCCTGGCCTTCCTGGTGGGCGGCTATGTGATCGCCATGCTCAAGGACATGAACACCATCGAGGTCGCCTTTCTCGGCGCGATGAAGGCCTGGCAGCTGGCATTCTTCATCGTCGGCCTGCCCGGTATCGTGGTCGGCCTGCTGATCTGGCTCACCGTGCGCGACCCGGCGCGCAAAGGCCTGCAAGTCGATGCACAGGGGCGGGCCAAGAAGGTCGCGATGAGCGATGGCTTGCGCTTTTTGGGTCGCCACCGTGCCACCTTCACTTGCCATTACCTGGGTTTCTCGTTCTACGCCATGGTGCTGTTCTGCATGATGAGCTGGAGCCCGGCGCTGTATATCCGCAAGTTCGGCCTGTCGCCGATGGAGGCGGGCTACATGCTCGGCACCGTGCTGTTGCTGGCCAACACTGCCGGGGTGCTGTTCGGTGGATGGCTCACCGACTACCTGGCCAAGAAAGGCCATCAGGACGCGGCCATGCGCACTGGGGTGATTGGTGCTCTGGGCATGGTGGTACCCGCCGTGCTGTTCCCGCAAGTCGATCAACTGTGGCTGTCGGTGACCCTGTTGGTGCCAGCGATGTTCTTCGCCTCGTTCCCGATGCCGGCATCCACGGCGGCGATGCAGATCCTTGCGCCGAACCAGGTGCGCGCACAGGTCTCGGCGGTGTTCCTGCTGATCAGCAATCTGCTGGGATTGGGCCTGGGCACCACGCTGGTGGCACTGTTGACCGACCGGTACTTCGGATCGCCGGCAGCGGTGGGCTCGTCGATGTCGTGGGTGATCGCGGGGGCGTCGGTGTTGACCGTGCTTTTGCTCTGGCGTGGTTGCCGGCGTTTCCGCGAAAGCTATGCCCGGGAATATCCGACCCAGGCATGACATAAATAGTCTCGGTACTTCGGCCTCGCTGCGTTTTCACGCAGCGAGGCCGAGCCGCTTCAGGTCAGGAGAGCCTCCGATGTTGAATGACGTACACCTGCTGGAACGGCATAGCCTGCTCAGCTCGGCCGATTACCGCGAGATCAAGGACAAGGTCAGCCATTACCTGTGTCCGCACAGCTTCAACGTGCTGCGTGACGAGCCGATCCATACCCGGCTCAACGGCGTCTTCTTCGGCACGTCGGCGCTGCTCGACCTGCACTATGGCGCGCCGGTGGAGATCAGCATCGGCGACATTGCCGACCAGTACCTGTTTCGCATTACCTTGCAGGGACATTGCCAAGTGGCCCACGGGCGACGCAGCGCGGCGATGCAATCGGGCTGCCTGAGCGTTTCCTCGCCGTTCGCGCAAAGTCGCATCGTTACCGACGGGCAGTGCCGCAACCTGATCCTGCGCGTCGACCGCGATGCCCTGCAGCTGCAACTGCAACGCCTGCTTGGCCGCAGCCTGCGGCAGTCGGTGATCTTCGATGTCAGCGTCGACCCTCTGGGCGCCGGCGTCGTCAGTCTCTATCACACCCTGGACTACATCTGCCGGCTGTACGGCAGCGGCGTGGACGGTTCGCGCCTCGCCAGCGGCCTGTCCGACTACCTGATGCAACTGCTGCTCACCCAGCTGCCGCATAACTTCTCGGCGGATCTGTTGATCGACTCGCACGCGCCGCTGCCGCACCACGTGAAGAAGGCCCGTGACTACATCGAGGACCACCTTGGCGAGCTGATCAGCCTGGCGACCCTGAGTGAGCTCTGTGGCGTCTCGGCCCGCACCTTGCAGAACGGCTTCAAGCAATTTCTCCAGCAAGCGCCGGTCGAGTACATCCGTGACCGTCGCCTGGCGGTAATCCACGAATCGCTGCAGCAGGGCAATACCGGCGATAGCGTCACCGATATCCTGTTGCGCCACGGCATCAACAGCTTCGGGCATTTTTCCAGTGCCTATCGGCAACGCTATGGCTGCCTGCCGTCGGACACCCTGCGCCGACACAAGCATTGAGACTTGTGCGTAATCGGTCAGTCGGCTGCGCAATCGGAGGAGTCCGGGGCGGTGCAGCCAGATAGCATCGAGTCTCTTACAAGAGGAGCAACTCGATGAAGATTACCGTGCTGGGTGGGGGACATGGCTGCTACGCCGCTGCTGTCGAGATGGCTGAAAAGGGGCATCAGACTCGCCTGTGGCGTCGTGATTCGGCGGCGCTCAAGGAACTGCTGGCGATCGGCAGCCTGACCATCAGGGACTATCGGGGCACGCGGCAGTTTTCGGTCGGTAAAGCGGGCGACAAGCTGTCGCTGACCGACGATCTGGCCGAAGCCCTGGGCGACGCGCAACTGGTGATCATACCGCTGCCGTCGACCTCCCACGAAGACCTGGCCAGGCATGTGGCGCCGCACCTGCGCGACGGCCAGGTGGTGTTCCTGCCACCGGGCACTTTCGGCAGCTACGTGTTCGCCAAGGCCATGGCTGACGCGGGCAACCAGAGCAAGGTCGCGTTCGCTGAAACCGGTACGCTGCCGTACCTGGTGCGCAAGCATGGCGCCAGTGACCTGGTGATCAGTTGCTACGCCACCCGCCTGCCGACCGGCGTCTTCCCCAGCAACCTGTCCGAGCACGCCTTCGCGGTATTGCGCGAGGCCTACCCGAGCGTCGAGCCGATCGAAGACGCCCTGAGCGGCGCGTTGATGAACGCAGGCCCCATCATCCACCCGCCGCTGATCATGATGAACGCCGGTCCCCTGGAGCATTTTGAAGCCTGGGACATTCACAACGAAGGTACCCAGCCGTCGATTCGTCGCGTGACCAACCAGCTGGATGCCGAGCGCATGGCGGTGCGCGAAGCACTGACCTACGGCGCGCCACACTTTCCCCTGGCCGATCACTACAACACCAGCGAAGGCGAGGAGTGGATGTACGGTCGCGGTGCCCATGGCAAGCTCACCGACAGCGGTGACTGGCGCGAAGACATCGACCTGCAAAAACATCGCTACATGCTCGAAGACACCCGCCTGGGCCTGTCCTTCCTGGTGTCCGTCGGGCGTTGGGCCGGTGTGCCGACCCCGGTTGCCCAGGGCCTGCTGAGCATCGCCTCGGTCGTCGCCGGGCGTGACCTTTACGCCGAGGGCCGCACCCTGGAAAACCTCGGCCTGGCCGGGCTCGACCGGGTGCAGATGACCGAGCTCCTGAGCAGGGGATTCAAATGATGAATGCCGCGCTACCCCATGTCTGCGTGGTCGGTGCCGGGCGGATGGGCGAGGGCATTGCCCTGGCGTTCATCCATGCCGGCCTGCCGGTCACCCTCATCGATATCAAGGATCGCGCCGAGGCTGAGCGGTACGACTACTTCGAGCGTGTGCGCAATAACGTGCGTGGCGAACTGCAGATGCTGGTACGCCTCGGCATGCTTCAGCCGGAACAGGCAGACATCGCGCTATCGCGCTTGACCCTGCAATCCCGATCCGAGGCCGCCGGGACGTTGCGCCTGTGCGAGCTGGTGTTCGAAGCCGTGCCGGAAGTCATCCAGGTCAAGCAGCAAACCTTCGCCTGGGTCAGCGAGCATGTCCCGGCGTCGGCGATCATCGCGTCGACCACCTCGACCTTCCTGGTCACCGAGTTGAGCGAAATGGTCAGCACGCCTGCGCGCTTCGTCAACGCGCACTGGCTCAACCCCGCGCACCTGATGCCGCTGGTGGAAGTCAGCCGCAGCGCAGCGACCTGCCCACAGGTGGTCGAGCGACTGCTGCAACTGCTCAAGCGCATCGGCAAGGTGCCGGTGGTGTGCAATCCGGTGGCTGGCTATATCGTGCCGCGCATCCAGGCGCTGGCGATGAACGAAGCCGCACGGATGGTGGAAGAGGGCGTGGCCAGCGCGGAAGATATCGACACCGCGGTACGCGTGGGTTTCGGCTTGCGCTTCTCGGTGCTGGGCCTGCTCGAGTTCATCGACTGGGGGGGCGGCGACATTCTCTACTACGCCTCGCGTTACCTCAGTGGTGCGCTGGCACCGCGTTTCGAGTCGCCGCAGGTGATTGCCGACAACATGCAAAACGGCCGCAACGGCTTGCGCGATGGCCAGGGTTTCTACGATTACCGTGAGCTGGACGTGGACGCCTACAAACAGCAGCGTATCGGCGCCTTTGTGAGCAAGCTTGAGTCGTCCGGATTGACGCCAGCGTTTGATGGGGCGTTGCGGCAGGGCTGAGCAGCAGGGCCCGGATGCCGGGCCCCTGACTGTCTGGCTCAGCGCACCAGGCAAGGTTGCTTGTTGTTGAAGCGCCAGCCCGGAATCAGGAACTGCATGGCGACGCTGTCATCCCGCGCGCCGAGCCCCATGCCCTTGTAGACTTCGTGAGCCTTGGCCACCGCGTCCATGTCGATCTCTACGCCCAGGCCATGTTTGGTCGGAACCTTGACGTAGCCGCCTTCGATTTTCAGCGGCTCTTTGGTCAGGCGCTGGCCGTCCTGCCAGATCCAATGGGTGTCGATCGCGGTGATCTCTCCCGGCGCGGCGGCTGCGACTTGAGTGAACATGGCCAGGGAGATATCGAAGTGGTTGTTGGAATGAGAGCCCCAGGTGACGCCCCATTCGTGGCACATCTGGGCAACACGGACGGAGCCCTGCATCGTCCAGAAGTGCGGGTCGGCAAGCGGGATGTCGACCGATTGCAATTGAATGGCGTGGCCCATTTCGCGCCAGTCGGTCGCGATCATGTTGGTGGCGGTTTTCAGTCCCGTGGCGCGGCGGAATTCGGCCATGACTTCGCGGCCCGAGTAGCCGTTTTCCGCGCCGCACGGGTCTTCGGCGTAGGCCAGGACGTGATGCTGATCGCGGCACAAACGAATGGCCTCTTTGAGCGACCAGGCACCATTGGGGTCAAGGGTGATGCGTGCGCCGGGAAAGCGCTCCGCCAGTGCCGTCACCGCTTCGATTTCTTCATCGCCGCTGAGCACACCGCCCTTGAGCTTGAAGTCGTTGAAACCGTACCTGGCTTTTGCCGCTTCGGCCAGGCGTACGACTGCCTCGGCGGTCATGGCTTTCTCGTGACGCAACCGGAACCAGTCATCATCGGCGTCGGACTCGTTTCGGTAGGCCAGGTTCGTGGCATTGCGATCGCCGACGTAGAACAGGTAGCCAAGCATTTTCACCGCATCGCGTTGTTGCCCTTCGCCCAACAAGGCAGCCACCGGAACCTCGAGGAATTGACCCAGCAAGTCGAGCAGGGCAGCTTCCATGGCGGTCACGGCATGAATGGTGATCCGCAGGTCGAAGGTTTGCAGGCCGCGACCGGCCGCATCACGGGAGGCGAAGGTGGTGCGCATCTGATTGAGGATGCGTTGGTACTGGCCGATGGGCTGGCCGATCACCAGGCTACGAGCGTCTTCGAGGGTCTCCCGGATGCGTTCACCACCCGGTACTTCGCCCACGCCGGTATTACCGGAGCTGTCCTTGAGAATGACGATGTTGCGAGTGAAGAACGGTCCGTGGGCGCCGCTCAGGTTCAGCAACATGCTGTCGTGCCCTGCAACGGGGATGACTTGAAAACTGGTGACGACAGGCGACCGAGTGGCGTTGGCAGTATGTTCAGCGTTCATGGCAAGTTCCTGTAAATAGAGGTCGTTCAGCGATCAATGGGGTCAGTGCGCTTTGACTGTCGCACCCGTTGGAGCGGCGTTCGGCGATGTCGGCAGGCGGTATGGCTTGGGTGAAGTCCTGGCAAAAAACACCAGTATCGCCGCGAGTACCGAGGTGCCGGCCAGGCCATAGAGACCGCCTTGAATCGAGCCGGTGGTCTGTTCCAGGAAGCCGAAGGTCGTCGGTGCCACAAAACCACCCAGGTTCCCGATCGAGTTGATCAGCGCGATGACCGCTGCGGCGATACGGGCATCCAGGTAGCCCTGGGGAATGGGCCAGAACAATGAGGACGCGGACTTGAAGCCGATGGCCGCGAAGCAGATGGCGACAAAGGCGAAGATCGGCCCACCGGTGGTGGACAGGAACATGCCGGCAGCGGCAATCAACAGGGCGGTGGCGACCCAGGCTTGCTGGAACTTGAATTTGCCCGACAGCGCCGCAAAGGAGTACATGGCGATGATCGAGATCAGCCAGGGAATCGAGTTGAAAAACCCTACCTGCACGTCGCTCAGGTCACCCATTTTTTTGATGATGCTGGGAAGCCAGAAGGTCGCGGCGTAGATCGTCAGCTGAATGCAGAAGTACAGGGCGCAAAACAGCAGGATCTGACGATCTTTAAGGAGCTTGCCGATGGTTGGCTTGATGGTGGTCAGGGCTTCACGCTCACGTTGCTCCTGATCGATGGCGCCGACCAGTGCATCCTGCTCTTCACGCGTCAGCCACTTGGCATCGTGGGGTTTGGAGTCCAGCCAGAACCAGACAAAACCGCCGATAACGACAGAGGCCAGGCCTTCGATGGCGAACATCCACTGCCAGCCGTGAAAGCCAAAGCCTTCGATTTGCAGCAGGACACCTGACAGCGGGCCTGAAATCAGCGACGCAACGGCTGAACCACTGAGGAAGATGGCGATGGCTTTACCGCGCTCGACGCCTGGCAACCAGCGGGTGAAGTAGTAGATCACGCCAGGGAAGAAGCCCGCTTCGGCCACGCCGAGCAAGAACCGCAGAATGTAGAAGTGGGTTTCGTTCTGGATGAACGCCATCATCGTGGCGACGATGCCCCAGGTGAACATGATGCGCGTCAGCCAGATACGGGCGCCGACTTTTTGCAGCAGCATGTTGGAAGGTACTTCGAAGAGCGCGTAACCGATGAAGAACAGGCCTGCACCCAGCCCGTAGGCGGCAGCGCCGATACCCAGGTCATGTTCCATGTGCGTGCGCACGAAACCGATATTGACCCGGTCGATGTAGTTGAGGATGAACATGATCACGAAAAGCGGCAGTACATGTCTCTTCACTTTGCTCACGGCGCGCGCGAGTACCGAATCATCTTCTGCAACGACAGATGCATTGTTTGAATTGTTCACAATTCAAATCTCCCACTGATTATTTTTATGCGGGTTTGAGCGTGACGCCGGCGGCTTGGCCGCCGGTTGTAGCGGAGCGAATTACTGGGTGCCGAGCTTGGTCATTTCAATGCGCTTTTCATAGGCGCCAGAAGGCAAAACGCCGACCGCGTCGAAGTCGGTCAACGGAAAAGGCAGGACGCCTTGCGGGAGGATGGACTTGAGTGGTTGATTCATCTGATTCGCCTGCATCGCTGGTTTTTGTTGAGATGTCTGGTGCGCTTTAGTTGATAGACATCATACAAGTTGATTTTCTGATCCGCAATGCGATGGTCGTTGTTTTATTTTCATAACGAGGGCTTGGAAAGCGCTGTTTTGGTTATTTTATTCAGTGTTTGCTTGGATTATAGGGTGGTCGTGGGTGGGGTTGGAGAGGCGTTGACATCTCGGTCAAGTGTTGGAAGGGGGCGCTTCATGTAAAGTTTTCAGGTGTGTTGTCATACAAGATATGGCCGTTCTACGATTCAACACAGTGGAGTACGTTCGCATTTCGCCAGAGAATCCCTGGTGGGTGTTAAGCTCTCTGGAGCAAAAAACTGTGGACTCAAACCTATGCAAATTGAAAGCGGAACGCCTGTCCGTAGACGATCCAGTAATCTGGCTCAGGGCGTGGTTGAAGCACTGACCCAGCGCATCTTGCTCGGACAATTGAAGCCAGGCGAAAAGCTACCCTCGGAATCGACCATCGTTCTTGAGCATGGCGTGAGCCGCACCGTTGTCCGGGAGGCTATCTCCAAGCTGCAAGCTTCGGGTTTGGTGGAAACACGACACGGCATCGGCACATTTGTGTTGGAGCAACCCTCCCAGCCAGGGCTGCGCCTGCATGTGGATACGGTTGCAAAAGTCAGGAGCATGCTGGAACTGAGATTGGGCCTGGAGGTGCAGGCTGTTGCGCTGGCGGCCGTTCGGCGCACGGACGATCAACTCGCTCGCATGCGCCAGGCCCTGAGTGACTACCAGGCTTCGTTGGCTAACAACGACAGTTGCGTCGAGGAGGACAAGCGCTTTCACCAGATCATTGCCGAGGCTACCGGCAATACGTTTTTCACGGAAATCATGCAGCACTTGGGCAATGCCATGATTCCTCGTACCCAGGTGAAAGTCGAGGAGCGCGCAGGCGCCGACTTTTCGCAATTGGGGCACCTGGCGAACCTGGAGCATGAAGCGATTTTCAACGCGATCAAGCGCCAGGATCCCGATGCGGCCCGGGCCGCGATGGTGCTGCACCTGACAAACAGCCGGGATCGGTTTTCGGGGGATTGAAGTGGCTTTGAAGACATTCAGATAGCCGATATCGTGAGCATCGGCGGCTGTCATGGCGGCGAGTTTCACCATCCTTACTCCATGAAACACTCGCCAGCGCGACAACGGCCAGCAAACGTAAACTCAATAAACGCTTCACTGGTTTCTCCCTTGCGGTCGACGCTGCGAGTTTCGATGCACGATCTTCTTGGGTGTGTTAATCCGCTTTCACGTCCAGGATGCATTCGATAGCACCGCTGTGCAGCGTGCGCTGTTTTCTGAGGATGACCTCAAGCGCGCGGTCAACGGGCAGCACAGGAACGCCGGTGCCGAGAAAGACTGGAATGGTGGTTATGAACAGCTGCTGCAACTCCCCGGCGTCGGCAAAACAGGCAGCCGTTTTGCCGCCGCCAACGAGCCAGACATTCTTGCCCTTCGCCGCTTGCCTGGCCCTGGCCGCGATGGCTTCGGCATCACCGCGTACGAAGGTGATATCCAGGTTGGCGGGGACTGACAGATTCCGGTTGCTCATGACAAAGGCGGGCACATCCTGATAGGGCCAGTCATCGGGAGCGTTCGACATGATCCAGTCATAGGTCTGCGAACCCATGACCACCGCTCCGACTGTCTGGTAAAAATCATCATAGGCCGTTGCGTCATCCCCCAGCACAAAGTTCTCCAGCCAATCCAGTTTGTGTTGTTGAGTGGCAATAAAACCATCCAAGGTGGCGGCTACGTAATAGACCAGCGTCGACATGTGTTTTCCTTGTAATCAAGCAGGCGGGAAATGACCCGTAAATGAAGAGCCCCTCTGGTAAGTGGCGAGGAGCGATCGTGATCATTTATTTTGGGAAGGCGATGATAATGCCGTTCCCACTTGGCAGCCGCTTTACCTGTTTGACGATAGAACTGCTGTTTTCAATGAGGGTTCTGAATTCAACTTCGTTGCGTTCCTTGTCTTCGGCGATACCGAACAAGGACAGCATGTAAAGATCCATAATTGCGCCCGTGGAATTGGGCTGGGTACTTTCACAACTAGCAACGCATTGTCCGGCATGCGCCGCCGGCAGGTGGGTGCCGCTCGGCCACTCTTACGATACGCGATACCAATTGCGAAGTGGAAAGATCGGTGGCCACGTGAAAAGAGACTTCAAGTAACAGGCCGGACAGATTGGGGTCGATAGCTTGCTGTAAGCGGTGAACTTTTTGGCGTAATGAAATTTGCACCGTATACCATCTCCTTGGTAATGGGATAAGCGTTTTTACTTGTCGTGCTGATACGGCGAAACAGCGGGATTTTATGTCTCATGCAGCTTGTTAAGTGATCCTTGATCACAAGGTGCAGTTGAATTTTTGGCTTTAAATTTTAGGCGATGTGCGGTTGTTGTAGTTGTGTTTATGATTGACTATTTAGATTGAAAATAAAATGACAAGTAGTAGCAAGATGTTTCAAGAGGCCAGAAGTTGGGTGGGAAGTCAATTTTTAGGAATGATCTGTAGGAGTGATCAGAAAAAAACCAAACCTCCAACAATAAATTCTGGAGATATGGGGGGCTCCAGCCACGCAACTTACCAAGTGATGGGTTTTTTCAGGGTTCGGATCTATTTATTACAGTAAAAAATAGATCCGTCCCCATTGTCCCCGTCCCCATTGTCCCCCAGCCAGGGCTGCGCCTGCATGTGGATACGGTTGCGAAAGTCAGGAGCATGCTGGAACTGAGATTGGGCCTGGAGGTGCCGGCTGTTGCGCTGGCGGCCGTTCGGCGCACGGACGATCAACTCGCTCGCATGCGCCAGGCCCTGAGTGACTACCAGGCTTCGTTGGCTAACAACGACAGTTGCGTCGAGGAGGACAAGCGCTTTCACCAGATCATTGCCGAGGCTACCGGCAATACGTTTTTCACGGAAATCATGCAGCACTTGGGCAATGCCATGATTCCTCGTACCCAGGTGAAAGTCGAGGAGCGCGCAGGCGCCGACTTTTCGCAATTGGGGCGCCTGGCGAACCTGGAGCATGAAGCGATTTTCAACGCGATCAAGCGCCAGGATCCCGATGCGGCCCGGGCGGCGATGGTGCTGCACCTGACAAACAGTCGGGATCGGTTTTCGGGGGATTGAAGTGGTTCTGAAGCCGTGGTGAGGGAGGTTTCACTCCCTCACCGAGATTTTACCCCCGACACTCCGCCAACCCTTTCACCTGCCCCGAATCCGTCTGGTTTTCATCACTCAACCAGCGTTCAAACCCGGCGCCAATCGCCGGCCATTCCGAATCGATGATCGAATACCAGGCGGTGTCGCGGTTCTGCCCCTTGACCACCATGTGCTGGCGGAAGACGCCTTCGAAACTGAAGCCCAGGCGCTCGGCCGCGTACTTGGAGCGAGCGTTGCCGTTGTTGCATTTCCACTCGAGGCGCCGGTATCCGAGGGCGAACGATTCTTTCGCCAGCAGGTAGACGGCCTCGGTGCTTTTGGGTGAGCGTTGCATCGGCGCGCCGAAGGTCACGTGGCCAATTTCGATGCGGCCCTGGGCCGGGACGATCGACATCAGGCTGAGGATGCCTTGCACTTCGCCGCTGGCACGGTCGATCACGCTGAAGAAGTAGGGATCGCTGCTGGCGGCGTGGTTGTCCAGCCAGTCGTTGAATGCGCTGCGTTCCGGGAAGGGGCCGTAAGGCAGGTAATCCCACAGTTTCGGATCGGCGCCTGGACCTTGCAGGGCGTTGAACAAGTCGTCGCCGTGGCGCGCCGGGTCGAGTTTTTCCAGGCGGATGAAGCGCCCTTCGATCAATTGGACTGTCGGGGCCGGGACGCCTTTCCAGTCGGCGAGTGAAGTCGACATGTTGTTCTCCTTGAACCTTAGATGGCTTTGCGAAACTGGATGAAACCCGGACGCTCGGCGATGCGCTCGTAGAGCTGGATCGCGGTGGCGTTGGTTTCGTGGGTCAGCCAATGCACCTTGTTGCAGCCGTCGGCTTTGGCCGTGGCGTAGACGAATTCGATCAGCTGGCGACCAACGCCGGTGCCTCGGGTCTCGGGAGTAACCAGCAGATCCTGCAGGTAGCAGGCGTTTTCAATGCTCCAGTTGGAACGATGGTAGATGAAATGCACCATGCCCACCGCTTTGCCGTCGGCCCAGGCGAGGGCGGCATGGGTGGGTTCGTTCGGGTCGAGCATACGCTGCCAGGTGCTTTGACTGACGGTCTCTGGCAGTTCGGTGTTGTAGAAACGCAGGTAGGCCTGCCACAGCGCCAGCCATGCGGCGTGGTCGTCGGCGCTGACCGGGCGGATGTCGATCTGACTCATGTTCATTCCTTAGGGCATCAAGTGGGCGAGGGCCTGGTCGTGCGCGTCGGGGCTGGCAGCCAGCCCTGCGCGCACGCCAGCGATGTCGGCGGCGTTGCGGTTCTGGCTGAGCTTGCGTTTGCCTTCCAGGCGCTGGATCGGCAGGGCGAAACCGACGATGGCCTTGAGCATGCCGTCGATGTAATCGGCGGGGGCATCGGCGACTTTCCATGGTTGCGCGCGACCGGCTTCATGGCGATCGGTCAAGGCGCTGACCAGTGAGCGCAGGCGATCGGCATCGGTGAACACTTCAGCGCTGCCATAGGCATGCACGGCCACGTAGTTCCAGGTCGGCACGACTTTGCCGTCCTCGGCTTTGCTCGGGTAGAACCCGGGGCTGACATAGGCATCGGCGCCGGCAAAAATGACCAGTGCTTCGGCGCCGTCCTGCAGTGCTTTCCACTGTGGGTTGGCCTTGGCGAAATGGCCATACAGGGTACCGTTGGGACCCTCGTCGGTATTGAGCAGCAAGGGCAGATGACTGGCTTGCAAGCCGTGTTCGCCATGGGTAACCAGCACGGCGAGGCGGGTGCCGAGGATCTGTTGCTGCAGCTCATGCAAATCGGTGAGGGCAAAGGCGCGGGGCGTATACATGGAAATATTCCTTGGCGAATGCCTGCATCCTAGGCAGGCTATTGGTCTGTTGTAAGAGCCATTAATGACAAATTTCATAGGTCCATTGCCATGGCGGATGCGCCGCTGTCCTTGTCCTTCAACCCGGCGGGTATCGAACTCGACCGCCGCCAGGGCTTGAGTCGCCAGCTCTATCAGGCCTTGCGGGTACGGGTGCTCGACGGACGACTGGCCAGCGGTACGCGATTACCGGCGAGCCGGGATCTGGCGGCGGCCCTGGCGATTTCCCGCAACAGCGTGGTGCGGGCCTACGACCAGCTCTACGCCGAGGGGTTTATCGAAGGGCGGGTGGGTGACGGGACCTATGTCGCGCAATTGCCCCAGGCACCGGTGCCGGGCAGGAAAACAGCGCCGAAAGTGTCGCCGGACGCCTCTGCCAAGGGGCTGGAGGTGCCATTGGTGGCGGCGGATAAAATCGCTCGCAGCGGCGCATTGGCGCGGTTGGAAAACAACCATTTGCCGACGCCTCCGAGCGGTCCGCCGCGGGCCTTTCGCGTCGGCGTGCCGGCGTTCGATATGTTTCCGTTCGAGGTGTGGGCCAAGCTGAATGCGGCGTTCTGGCGTAAACCGGATCTGCAGCAGCTGTGTTACGGCGCGCCGCAAGGCGATGCGCGATTGCGCGGGATGATCGCGGCGTATTTGCGCAGTTCTCGCGGCATGCAGTGCACGGCGGAGCAAATCGTCGTGACCAGCGGCGCGCAGCAAGGAATCAGCCTGTGTGCGCAGTTGCTGGTGGAACCTGGTGACGGGGTGGCGGTTGAAAACCCCGGGTATCGGGCCGCCGGTCATGCGTTTGCGGTGGCCGGTGGGCGCTTGCACGGCATCGCCGTGGACAGCGAGGGCATTGATTGCAGCGAACTGGCGCGCCTGGGCGATTGTCGCCTGGCGTACGTGACGCCCTCGCATCAATACCCTTTGGGCGTGGTGATGAGTCTGGCGCGACGCCTGGAATTGCTGGCCTGGGCCGAGCGCAGCCAGGGCTGGATCGTCGAGGACGATTATGACGGCGAGTACCGATACAGCGGCGCGCCATTGGCACCTTTGGCCGCGCTCGATCGTCACGGGCGTGTGCTCTATGTCGGGACCTTCGGCAAAGTCGCGTTTCCCGCCCTGCGCCTGGGCTACCTGGTGCTGCCGCCGGCATTGGTCGAGGCGTTTGCCCAGCGGCGGGCGGTGGATGTGCGGCATTCCGAGGTGAGCACCCAGGCGGTGATGGCCGAGTTCATGGCCGCCGGGCATTTCCAGCGCCACGTGCGGCGCATGCGGCGTGCCGCCTTGAGCCGGCGCAACACGCTTTTGGCCAATTGGCCGGCGGACATTGCGGGTGTCGGCCAACTGCCGAGCGTGGCCGCCGGATTGCACATGACGGTGGCGGTCGACACCCTGGCCCGCGAACAAGCACTGATAGAGGCCGCGGCCAGCGTCGATGTCGAGATCAATGGCTTGAGCAACTACTGGCTGGCGGATTCGAACAACACACCCGATCAACGCGCCGGGCTGGTATTGGGCTTTGCCGCGGTGCCGGAGGAGGCGATCCGCGCGGCACTGGAACGATTGAACAAGGTCTGGCGCAGGACTCGCTGAAAGCGCGAGTCCTGGCAGGCACGGGTTGCCTCTCAGGTTCCCGTAGCGGGTGGGTTGTTGGTTGACAGAAACAAATCTTGCGCCAGTTTCGGGCTGATTTCGCTGCGATAAACAGCGATCAACTCGTTGTTGGACACCGGTGCGCGCGAATCCAATGCACCGCCGAGCAGGCGTTGGGATTCGGTTTTCAGGTGGGCCGCGGTGTAGGCTTCAGGGGCGCTGTCCGGGCCCGAATAGTGAAAATGGGCGTACCAAAGCACCTTTGCGGTGCCCTGTTCGCGTATCTCGTACTCCTCGAGATAGTCGTTTTTATGCCCCTTGAGTTGACGCCGGCCGGGGCTCTTGGCGATGGTGATCAGTTTCTTGCTCATCAACCATTCAATGCGAGCCGCAGTGGGGGGTTGTTCCTTGGTCATGCGGATACGGGCAAGGCGACCTTTGTCAAAGAGCTCGGTCGCGCGCTCGGTGAGCTGCTTGGCCAGGAGCGCGGCTGACGATGGCCCTTCGTCAGTCGCATTATTATCGGTGAGGGCGTCTTCGATCGAATTGGCCGCTGCCTCCAGGCGACTGGCGTGCTGTTGAAACATTTCCTCGATTTCCGTGGGATTGCGTCCCGCCACCTTCGAGTGACCCTCGATTCGGCGAATGAACGACTGCAATTGGTCCACCAGCACCAGTCCCTTCTGGACGCTGGTTTGCAGATCAGGATGTACCACGGCAGGTGCCTGTTCTGGCGCAGGCTCGTGCTCGACCCAGACTCCGGGTGTTTTCTCATGGAATGTCGCGATGACCTTGTTGGTCAGTGGGGATATCACGTCGACCCACTCGGTGTTGTCTGCCGCCGTGGGAGCACGCGGTTTACCGACCACCGTTCCATTGTAACGGGTCTTGATGATGCGTTTTGCGACAGGGGCGGGGCGAGAAGGGCCCGGTGTCGGTTCGAGCGACTTGCGCTCATGCAGAAGCCCGGCGAGCTGTTTCACGCTGTGCTCCTTGAATGCTCCGATACGCTGGCGCATGAGGTCCAAGGGTATTTGCAACAACTGCTGCGGATATTCGCCAGGCAGGTCGAGTATCCTCAGGTCGAGGATGGCGAACTGCTCCACCAACTCACTGAAGCCGTCGATTCGTTCCGGCAGGGGAAGTGCATCGTCCTGTTCGGCGAGGTCCAGTGAAGACTGGATGGTCAGGTCCGCATCCTCGACAAGTTGTGCCATGGCTTGTCGGGCTGGCGCCGTGTCCACCGTGGCGCTGTCACTCAGGCAGAGTTCCTGGGCAAGGCTGATCTGGAACATTTTCAGATTCTTCAGCGCGAAACGCGGCAGCGCTGCCTGGCCCTGCCGGGCCATTTTGGCCCCTTCCTTGCCCAGTCGTTTCAGCTCTTCAATGCGTGCCTGGGCAAACTCGATCTTGTCGATGAAGCTCTGGTTCAGATCACTGGTGAGCTGGTGGGTCTGGCGTGGCGTCTGTGTGCCGTCAACCGGCTCGTTTTCCAGCAGCGCCAGGGATCGACGCATGCGTTCGCCGAAGACCGCGTCTTGCTGAATGAACCACTTCTGCGCCAGGTGCAGCTGATAAGTCAGGCAGTCGACCAGGACCGTGCGGTAGTTGGGGATCGAATCAATGCTGTTGTAAGTCTTGAGTTGTTCGATGAAAGTGCCGAACTCGGCCAGTTGCCTATCCAGTGTCTCGATCAGGCGTTGCCGATTGGGGTCGGCCACGTCCGTGGCGGGCGCCGTCACTGCTTTCTCCGCGGCATCGAGTTCCTCCGCCAGTTCGGTTTTGCGACTCTCAAACGTTGTCATTTGCAGTTTCAGCGCGTCCTTGCGTTGCTGGTTCTGCAGGACGAGTGCTTCTCGGCGGCGGCCTCCGCCGCGCAGGCGCAAGCGTGTATCGATGAACCATTGTCCCTGCGCGGAATGAATCAGCAGCGGACCGCTGCGTGACGGTGTGAAACGCGAGTCGATGATTTGCACATCGCCATCGTCGTTGCGCCAGACCTCGAACCAGCGCTGGCCGACCTGGGCATACCATTTTTGCCTGAGCGGGCTTAGAAAACGGTAGGGGCCGGGTTCGTTTGACGGGTTTTCGAGACCTGCGGGCTTGGCGATGGCCAGTCGGTCGAGCACCGACGCCAGGCTCGTTGGCGACAAAATGCCGACGGTGTGCAGGGGGGACGGGTGGTTGTCGGGCAGGTGGTGAGCGACGATGTCGGGCATCTGCGTCACGGTAGTGGCCGCGACCGGTTTTTCGAGCGCTGGCGTGGCGGTCTCGAGGCGTGGGGCGCGCGGCTTGTTGCGCGTGGCGGCGTGGTGCGCCAGGACCATGCCCAGGGTCAGGAACAGGTCGGTCAGCGCGGTCCATGCATGCGCGGAATCATCCGCTTCCCGGGCTTCGCGCGCCTGGTCCAGATCGTCCATGATCTGCCAGATCCAGGCGGCCGTCGCCGCCGTTCGCCCGAGAAAGGGCAGCGTTACATTGAACAGCATCCAGGCCGCCTGTTTGAGGGTGGCCCAACGACTTTGTGCATTGGACACCGATTGCCGGTCGGCCAGGGTGATCAAGGCGTTGGCGTTGGCGCTGAACAGTGCCGACAAGGCAGGTTGCGGCACTGGCGAGGAACCCAGGGTCACTGCGCCCATCATCCCCAGCAGCGAGGCTGGATCGACCAGCCATTGCGATAACGTCCAGACGGAAGGCAACTCGCCAGGGAACACGTACTGCGAGTAGTTGAAGCGAACGTCATCGGCCAGCCAGGCCAGGACCGACTGGCGCAACGCCTTGTCGTGCTTGATGGCGTACAGCAGGTTCGCTTCGCCGGGGAACTGCATCAGTGGCTGATCGAGCAGTGGCCGATACAGCAGGCACGGGCCTTTATCGACTTGGCGCGGCCCGATCACGAACATGTTGGCGACGTCGTCAGCCTTGCCGCCGTTGCGCCCGCCGGGAATAAACGCCAGTGGACGGATGATGATTTCCAGACCCTCGACATAACGATCCGCCGCCTTTTCCTGCAAGGCCGCGACGACATAGCGATAACCCAGGTCATCGATGCCGGCTTCGCCACGGATCTTCGATTGCAGCGTTTGCAGCGGTAGCTGGATGCGCAGGTCGTCGGCGTAGAGTTGCCGGCGCCGGGCCATTTCCTGCGGGTCGTCGAGCAGTGTGCGCTTGATCAGCCCAGGGTAGGTTTCGCCGATGTTCACGGCGCTCACCAGGCTGTCCAGATAGGTCGGCGTCAGCCATGTCGGCACCGCTGAGCCGTCGCGGTATTGCACGGTTTTGTCACCCCAGGGCAGGGCTGTCAGGTTCTGCAACGCCAGGTCGACGAGTGTCAGGGTGACGGTTTCGGTTTTGCCCGGCACCGCGATGGTCCCGAGGATCACCGGGCGGGTGCTGCTGATTTCAACATCTTCCAGGCGCGGCAGGGACGCTTGCGGATGATCCTTTGTCATCTTGTCTCGCAAGGCCTTCAGGGTAAAGTCGCGCAACGTAGCGATGCCATCGTTGAACGACTTCCCGGCATGTTGCTCGCGTAACAACGCCAGGTCCATCAAGTGCCGACTGTAGCGAGTGAGGTCGACCGTCGAGGCATCGAGCAGCCAGTCCTGCAGATGACGCCGGACCTGGCTGAAACGCGTGGGATGCTGTTTTTCAAGCTTTTCGAAATCACCGGCCGCTGCTGCGACCGGAGGGGTCAGCATCGATATCGCCCTCTCATCGAGCGAGCCGATGGCCTGGATCTCCAGTGCGATCAACGCACAGGCCTGCTGGTCGAAAAAATTGCCCGTGGGTTCGTAAAGGCGCCACTGCAGTTGTCGAGCATTCACCGATGAAGTGAAACGTTCGCGAAGGGCTTCGCCTAAAGCCGCCAACGAGCCGTACTGACTGAATCCCTTAGTGATTGAATGCGTAACGACCAGCGTGCGATCCCCCAGCGTGCCGACAATCACGGCGGTGTCCATCAGTTGCCGGTGTTCGCTGCGCTGTTGATCGAGCTCGTCGATGTCGATCAGGCAAGCGCGTGTCTGGTACTTGTCGTGGGCTTGACGATTGGCCTGTTGCGGGTAGTCGTAGACGGTCTGGGCCAGGGCCCGTTGCTCTTCGTCCCAGTCAGCGGGTTTGTCGCCGTTCCAGAGGCTGTGCAGGCCTTCGCTGATTTGATGCCAGCGCGGTTTATCGGGAGCGATGGCGTCATTCCAGTAGTCCAGTTGTTGCTCCTGATAGGCCACGAAATACAGCTGGGCCAGGCGATTGAGCAGGCAGCCGATGGCATCGATCTTTACCGGCAGCTTGATGATCGGCTCGACGCCCGGTTGCCGGGTCAGGAAGTGTTCACCGTCGATGTAAGTGGCGGTCGCGCCGGACAAGACGAGCCGCACCAGGACGTCGGTCAGGGATTCGAACCGGCTGCTGCCGGGCAAGACCTGGTTGTCAGTGATGGTCCAGACGGGTGTAACCACCAGGGTCAGGTTTGGATCGATATGCAGTTGCGGATATTCGGTGTCGAGGGCAGTGCGGATCGAGGTCGAAGCGACTTCCCTGATCGAGGGGCCGGTCACCAGTTGAGTGAGAATGTCGTCGGGGTTGCTGGAGGGGGTGGCGGGCATGGCCGTTTCCTGTGTCCGGTGAGGCGCTGAGGGGACAGCGCGGGGTTCGGGCACGGTAGAGGGCAGGTGGGGGCGGGAGGTGGTAGATAGTTATTGCAGGCACAAAGAAGCGCCTGTGGTCGGGTCGCCGCATCGCAGCGAAGGCGAAGGCGAAGGCGATCTTATAGCCGACCAATCGCTCGCGGATGTACCCGATTTACTGTAGGCGCCCGCGGTGCGGCGATTCGACTTGTCGGCGAAGGCGGCTCAAAGGCCAGCGCAAAGTCTGAGGACGCCTTCGCCGGCAAGCCGGGCTCCTACAAGGTGTATGTCGGCGCAGGCCAACGCACGCGCCATGTCATTACGCATCCTTGCGTACCATCGGTTTCAAGCGTCGTTTCAAGTCCCCGACTTGATCTTGGTCCACGCCCGGGTGCGTGCGCGTTCGGCATCGCGCGGCAGCGGTTGCAGGGTGTAGAGGGTGCCCATGGCCGCTTCGGTCGGGTACAGGTTCGGGTTGTTGCGGATCGCCGGGTCGACCAGTTCTGTGGCGTCCTTGTTCGGGTTCGGATAACCCACGAAGTCACTGACCGGCGCGATCACCTGGGGCTGCAGCAGGTAGTTGATGAAGGTGTAGGCGTCTTGCGGGTTCTTCGCGCCTTTGGGAATCGCGAGCATGTCGAACCAGATCGGCGCGCCTTCCTTGGGCAGGCGCATGTCGACCACCACACCGTTCTTGGCTTCCTTGGCGCGGTTGGCGGCCTGGGAGAAGCTGCCGGAGTATCCGACGGCGACGCAGATGTCACCGTTGGCGATGTCGGCCATGTACTTGGACGAGTGGAAGTAGGTGATGTGCGGACGGATCTTCATCAGCAGCGCTTCAGCCTTGTCGTAGTCCGCAGGCTTTTTGCTGTTGGGGTCCAGGCCAAGGTGTTGGAGGGCCAGGGGCAGGATCTCCGACGGCGAGTCGAGCAGGGCGACGCCGCACTGCTTGAGCTTGCTGATGTTCTCTTCCTTGAAGATCAGGTCCCAGCTGTCCACCGGCGCGTTTTCACCGAGCGCGGCCTTGACCTTGTCCGGGTTGAAACCGATCAGGATGGTGCCGTACATGTACGGGACGGCGAACTGGTTGCCCGGGTCGTTGGCCTCGATCAGCTTCATCAGCTTGGGATCGAGGTGGTTCCAGTTCGGCAGCTTGCTGCGATCCAGTGGCTGGAACACCCCGGCTTCGATCTGCTTGGCCAGGAACACGTTGGACGGCACCACCACGTCGTAGCCGGAGTTGCCGGTCAGCAGCTTGGCTTCCAGTGCTTCGTTGGTATCGAAGATGTCATAGACCAGTTTGGTCTGTGGGTTCTGGGTCTTGAAATCTTCCAGGGCCTTGGGGGTGATGTAGTCGAACCAGTTGTAGACGCGCAACGTTCGTTCTTCGGCATGAGCGCCGCTACCGAGCACCGTGGCGCACAGGGCAGGAACGATAAACCGCTTGAGATTTTTCATGGTTTTGCGATTCCTTGTTAAGCGTTTTCAAAGCCTTCAAGAACGTTGACGGCGTTGATGCCGATCTCTTCTACCGCGTAACCGCCTTCCATCACGAACAGGGTCGGCACGCCAAGCTTGGCGATGCGTTTGCCCATGGCCAGGTAATCGGGGCTGTCGAGCTTGAACTGGGAGATCGGGTCGTCCTTGAACGTATCCACGCCCAGGGACACGACGACGATATCGGCGCCATAGGTTTCGATCTCGTTGCAGGCCTGCTCCAGCGCCGCGCTCCAGCTATCCCAGCCGCTGCCGGCGGGCAAAGGATAGTTGAAGTTGAAACCTTCACCGGCGCCTTCGCCGCGCTCGTCCTCATAGCCGAGGAAGAACGGGAACTCGGCTTCCGGGTGGCCATGGATCGAAGTGAACAGCACGTCGCTACGCTCGTAGAAAATCGACTGGGTGCCGTTGCCGTGGTGGTAGTCGACATCGAGAATCGCGACTTTCTTGTGGCCCTGGTCGAGAAAGGCTTGCGCTGCGATGGCCGCGTTGTTGAGGTAGCAATAGCCACCCATCAAGTCGCTGGCGGCATGGTGTCCTGGTGGACGGCACAGGGCGAAGGCACTGCGGGCGCCGCGCTGGATTTCTGCTTGCGCGGTGAGTGCGACTTGCGCCGCGCTGTACGCTGCTTGCCAGGTGCCGGCGGTGATCGGCGCGCCGCCGTCGAAGCTGTAGTAGCCCAGTTCGCCGTGCAGGCTGGTGGGCTTGATACGACGCAAGGTACGGGCCGGCCAGGTGTAGGGCAGCAAGTCACCGTCGGTGTTGAATGCGGTCCAGCGTGCCCAGGCGCCTTTGAAAAAATCGAGGTAGTCGCGGCTGTGGATGCGCTCGATGGGTCCCAGGCCAAAATCCTTCGGCGCTTCTACGGGGCCCAGATTCTGTTTTTGCACACGTGACAGCACGTGATCGGCACGCGAAGGCATCTCAAAGCAGGGCTTGAGTTGCCCGTCGATGAGTTCGCATCGGCCGTGGTGCAGGTGGTGATCGTCCGAGTAGATCGTCAGCATTTTATTGTTCTCCGCAGCGGGTTCGGTTGCACACAGTCTTGCGGCGCGGACGATTTCGGAGAACGGCAGGAAAGGCCAAAAGGGGATTAATGTGGCCAAAATAATTGACCTCAATTCGCCCCTACAGGACTCGCCGGAACTGACTCGGCGCAACACCACTCCAGCGCACAAACGCATGGCGAAAACTCGCGGTCTCGCTGAAACCCAATGCTTCGGCGATCCGGTAGATCGGCATCTGGTCTTCACAGAGCAACAGCTTGGCCTGCTCGAACCTGAGTTCATCGAGCAATTCCTGATAGCTGCAGCCCAGATCCTTAAGATGCCGGCGTAACGTACGAGCTGAACAATTCATCTGCTCGGCCAATCCTTCGAGCCCCGGTGCCGCATGCAATTGTGTGCTGAGCAACTGGCGGATCCGCCCCAGCCAGGCCTGGCGCCCGGTAAACTCGGTGTTCTGCTTGCGGCAACGCTCGGCCATGGCCTGGTGGGTGATGGCATCGGCCAGGGGCAAGGGTTGGTCCAGCCAGCGCTTGTCGAACGCGAACGCGTTGTCCTGCGCCCCGAAATGCAGGGGGGAGTTGAAGTGGTCGTAATAGGACGCTTCATAGTCGGGCGCTGCATGCTCGAAGCGTGCAGCCAACAGCGGCAGTGGGTGACCGAGCAGGTCGTCGCAGGTGACCTTCAGCGACACCAGGCAGAACTCGGCATTGAACACCGCCAGCGCCGGATTCTCCCGGTAATCGGCAGCGACAAACCAGACCCGCTCGTCGTCCTCTTCCAGGCTCAGTTCGAAAAGTGTTCCCAACAGCGCCGGATAACGCATTGCCAGGCGCAATGCGTCACCGAAGGTGGCACTGGTGAGCAGGGCGTAGCCGAGCATGCCGTAGGACGAAACGTGCATGCGTCGACCCAGTTCCAGGCCGATATCGTGCTTGAGGGCGACGGCGTTGGCGCAGACCTGCATCTCTTGATTGGTGGTGATGCGCGTGTCCGCCCGGGCCAGGTCCGCGGCGCAGATGCCACTGCCGGCGAGCAAGGCGTCGCTGGGCAGGCCTTGGGCCTTGAAGGTGTCGAGCACCAGGGAAACGGCGTTGAGGGTGGTGAGGTGGGAGTGGAGCATGCTCGATTCCGGCGTGGGGGGGCCAGAACCGAGCAACTTGTGTGCCGGTTTGCCTCGGAAGGCCTTAATGGCTACTGAGCAAGGATGCAGCCCCGGCGCCGCCGAACAGTCCGGCACTGACCCGGTTGAACCAGCTCTGGCCCTTGCCACTGCGCAGATACTGCGCCGCGCCATGGGCACCGAGGCCGTAGGCCAGCTTGCACAGCAGGTCCAGTACGGTCCAGGTGGCGATCATCACCAGCAGTTGCGGCAGGAACGCGTGTTCGGCGCTCAAAAATTGCGGCAGAAACGCGGCGAAGAACAGGATGTCCTTGGGATTGCTCGCGCCCAGCATGAAGGCGCGCCCGAACAATGCGCGAAAGCGCGGCACCGCCGCGGCCTGAGGCACTTCAGCCCCGTGGGACGGTTGGCGCGACTGCTGCCAGCTCTGCCAGGCGAGGTAGAACAGGTACAGTGCGCCGACGATTTTCAATGCGCTGAACAATTGTTCCGATGCCAACAGCAGGGCGCCCAGGCCCAGCGCCGAAGCACTCAACAGGCAGATCGAGGCAAATACGCCACCGAGAAACGCCGGGTAGGAACGGACCAGGCCGTAATTCAAACTGTTGCTGATCATCAGCAAAGACAGTGGCCCCGGGATCAGGATCACCACCAGCGCAGCGCCGCTGAACAGCAGCCAGGTTTCCAGACTCATCACTTTCCTCCATTTGCACAAAAGCCTCACCCGACGGGGTGAGGCTGGTTTGACGCGCGTACCGTCGAGATTTACAGGAAGATGAACTTGGCAATGAAAATTGCGCAGAGCACCCACAGACTGACGGAGATTTCCTTGTACTTGCCGGTGCCGGCCTTCAACGCCACGTAGGTGATGAAGCCCAGCGCGATACCGTCGGCGACCGAGAAGGTCAGGGGCATCATGATTGCCGTGACGATCGCCGGAATGCTGTCGGTCGCCTCGTCCCATTCGATGTGGGCCATGCCGCCCATCATCAGCATGGCCACATAGATCAGCGCACCGGCCGTTGCATAGGCGGGAATCATCCCGGCCAGTGGCGCGAAGAACATGGCCGCAATAAATAACACACCTACGGTCACTGCGGTAAGACCAGTCCGACCACCTGCTGCCACGCCCGCGGCACTTTCCACGTAGCTGGTGACGGGTGGAACGCCCACTACCGCACCAAAAACACTGGAAGCACTGTCGGCTTTCATGGCGCGCGAGAGGTTTTCGATCCGACCGTCAGCGCCCACCAGGTTGGCGCGCTGGGCCACACCCATCAAGGTGCCGGCGGTGTCGAACATGTGCACGAAGAGGAAGGCCAGCACCACGCTGATCATGCTGACGTTGAACACGCCGGCAACGTTCATGGCCATCCAGGTCGGGGCCAGGCTCGGTGGGGCCGACATGATGCCCTCGTAGTGAACCAGGCCCAGGCCCCAACCGGCCAGGGTCACGGTGATGATGCTGATGAGGATAGCGCCGAACACCTTGTGGTAGCTGAGGATGGCGATCATCAGGAAGCACACGGCGGCGAGCAGCGGGCCAGGCTCGCGCAGGGAGCCGAGCTTGATCAGGGTGGCCGGGCTATCGACGACGATGCCTGCGGTTTTCAAACCGATCAGCCCGAGGAACAGGCCTACGCCGGCGCCCATGGCGTAGCGCAGGCTGACCGGGATGCTGTTGAGCAGCCATTCGCGGATGCGCGAGAAGGTCAGGATCATGAACAGCACGCCGGACACGAACACCGCACCCAGCGCGGTTTCCCAGTTGTAACCCATGGTGCCTACCACGGTGTAGGTGAAGAAAGCGTTCAGGCCCATGCCCGGTGCCAGGCCGACCGGCCAGTTGGCATACAGGCCCATCAACAGGCAGCCCAGGGCGGCGGCAATGCAGGTGGCGACGAATGCCGCGCCATGGTCGATCCCGGCGTCCGCCATGATGTTGGGGTTGACGAAGATGATGTAGGCCATGGTGATGAAGGTTGTCAAACCGGCAATCAACTCGGTCTTCACCGTGGTGCCATGCAAGCTGAGTTTAAAGATGCGCTCCAGCCAGCCATTGCGTATAGGCGGCGAGAGATCCAGCGTCGATGCTTCGGATTTGCGGCTTTCCACAGCGAGGTACTCCTCAAGAGTTTTATTTTTATTTCCAGGGCCGGACCCATGAGGGTGGCAGCGGCCCTTTGAGGCACTTGCGAATTTGTTGACCGTTAGGTCAGGAACTCGCACGAAGTGGATTATGCTTTTGTATACAAATAAAGCAAATAATGTTTTTGATTTTGTGGACGAAAAGTTTGGCAATCGGGATATATCGCCTGCGAGCAAGCTCGCTCCCACAGGATCTTTGTTGTTCACAAGGTCGGCGAACGACACAAATCCTTGTGGGAGCGTGGCTTGCCCGCGATGACTGACTCAAGGACAGTAGAGTTTTACTGGCTTTCCCCCCAACGCCAAATTCACCGCCAGCCACCCATTCACCGCCGCCTCCCCAGCCTCGGCAAACACCCGCTCCAACAATTTCACCTGCTCGCGGCGCAGCGCCTGTTCAAACCGCGCACCGTCGTCGGTCAATTCCAGCAGCCGCTTACGCTTGTCGGTCTCGGACGCCACGCTGGTGACCAAATGCATCTCCAGCAGTTGGCGCAACGGCATGTTCAGCGCCTGTTTGCTCACGCCGAGCAATGCCAGCAGCTCCTTGACGCTGAGGTTCGGGTAGCGGGCGATGAAAAACACGATGCGCTGATGCACTCGACCCAAGCCGCGCCGTTCGAGCATTTCATCGGCCTTGGCGGTGAAGGCCTGGTAGCCGAAGAAAAACGCTTCCATGGCCTGCTGCTGGGAAATTGGGTTTTTAAGGTCAATCATGTTGACGTATCCGCTCGAGCTGTCGTAATTTCGGTCAACAAGTTTGACTCATTTTCCTCTGGCCTCGCTACCGGTGACCCCCATGGCTTTTTCCGAACGTGTCTCGCGCCTTAAAAGTTCCTTGATCCGTGAAATCCTCGCTGCCGCCCAGCGTCCGCAAGTGATGTCGTTCGCCGGGGGCTTGCCGGCCGAAACCATGCTGCCAAAGGTCGAGTGGGACCGAATGCCGGTGTCCATGGGCCAATACGGCATGAGTGAAGGCGAACCGGCCTTGCGTGAAGCCCTGGCGGCACAGGCGCGAGCGCTGGGTATGCCCTGCGAGGCAAGTCAGGTGTTGGTGGTCAGTGGCTCCCAGCAAACCCTCGATCTGGCCGCCAAGCTCTACATCGACAAAGGCACAGAGGTGCTGCTCGAAGCGCCGACCTACCTGGCGGCGCTGCAGATCTTCCAGCTGTTCGGCGCCGATTGCCTCACGGTGCCGCTGGAAGCGGACGGTCCGAACCTGGCGCACCTGCGATCGCGCCTGGAAAAACATCGCCCGGCGTTCATCTACCTGATCCCGACGTTCCAGAATCCCTCGGCGGTGCGTTACAGCGAAGCCAAGCGCGAGGCGGTCGCGGCATTGCTGGATGAGTTCGGCGTGACCTTGATCGAAGACGAGCCTTACCGTGAGCTGACTTTTGATGGCGGCAGCGCCAAACCGATTGCCGGACGCCTGAAAACAGCCAGCTGGATCTTCACCGGCACCGTCTCCAAGACGCTGCTGCCGGGTTTGCGCGTCGGGTATCTGATCGCCAGCCCGGACCTGTTCCCGCATCTGCTCAGGCTCAAGCAATCGGCGGACCTGCACACCAATCGCGTCGGCCAGTGGCAAGCGCTGCAATGGATCGGCAGCGAGCCCTACCAGCGGCATCTGAGTGAGTTGCGCGGTTTTTACCGGGTGCGCCGCGACGCCTTCCAGGCCGCGCTGCAAACGCACTTTGCCGATCTGGCGGACTGGAATGTGCCCCAGGGCGGGCTGTTTTTCTGGCTGACGCTCAAGCAGCCGCTGGACACCCGTACGCTTCTCAATGCGGCGTTGGCCAATGACGTAGCGTTCATGCCGGGTGAGCCGTTCTTCCCTGAGCCGGATAATCATCATGGGCATTTGCGGCTGAACTTCAGCCACATTGACCCGGCGCGGCTGGAGGAGGGGGTCAAGCGGTTGGCGGCGGTGGTGCGGCAGGCGCAGGCGGCGCTAGCGGCCTGAAAAAAACCGGCTCAATGGCCGGTTTTTTTATCCGGGATTTGTAGCGTTTGTGCCGGCCTCATCGCGGGCAAGCCCGCTCCCACAGTGATTTGCGGTGTTCACAAAACCTGTGGGAGCGAGCTTGCTCGCGATGAGGCCATCAGCTACACCCGAAGGATCTCAGGCTGCAGCGAAACGCTGGTCCAGATAATCAATGATCACCTTGGACTCATACATCCACGTGGTCTGGCCATTCTCTTCGATGCGCAGGCACGGCACCTTGATCTTGCCGCCGTGTTCGAGCAGGGTCTGGCGATCCTGTTCGTTGTTTTTCGCGTCGCGCAGGGCCACCGGTACGTTCAGGCGGCGCAGGGTGCGGCGGGTTTTCACGCAGAACGGGCAGGCATGGAACTGATACAGGGTCAGGCCCTTGGCGGCGGCTTCGACCTGGGCCTGAGCGGCGGCAGGGCGCTGCTTTTTGCCTGGGCGGGTGATGAAGTCGATGAAGATGATCAGTTGGCCAAGGCCAACACGAAGCGCTTTTACGAACACGTTGAAAGCCTCACGGTGCTAACGAAGAAAGGCGCGCAGCTTACCTGATTTTTCCAGGGCGAAAAAAAACCGGCGATGAATGCCGGTTCTCTTCGTACCGCGAATTACTTGATCAAGCTGAGAAACTCGCTGCGAGTCGCGGCGTTCTCACGGAATTCGCCGAGCATCACCGAGGTGATCATCGTCGAATTCTGCTTTTCCACACCGCGCATCATCATGCACATGTGCTTGGCCTCGATCACCACCGCAACGCCCAGGGCGCCGGTGACCTGCTGGACTGCATCGGCAATCTGGCGGCTGAGGTTTTCCTGGATCTGCAGGCGGCGGGCGTACATATCAACGATCCGCGCTACTTTCGACAAGCCCAGCACCTTGCCGCTCGGGATGTAGGCCACGTGGGCCTTACCGATGAACGGCAACAGGTGGTGTTCGCACAACGAGTACAACTCGATGTCCTTGACCAGCACCATTTCGCTGTTGTCGGAGCTGAACAAGGCACCGTTGGTGACCTCTTCCAGTGACTGTTCATAACCGCGGCAGAGGTACTGCATGGCTTTGGCGGCACGTTTTGGCGTGTCGAGCAGGCCCTCGCGGGAGGGATCCTCGCCCAGTTGGCCTAGGATCGCGGTGTAATTCTGTTCCAGGGACATGAAACTACCTGTGGGATTTTACGCAAAGGGCAAGGGTACGGTGGCGGACACGGCGCTGCAAGCGCGGCGCATCAGGTTTACTCGTCGCGGCCTTCCATCATGGTTCGTTTGAGCATCACATAAACGGCTCCGGCACCGCCATGTCGGGCCTGGCAGGAAGTGAAGCCAAGTACCTGCGGATGCTGGCGCAGCCAGGTGTTGACGTGGCTTTTGATCATCGGCCGCTTGCCGTCCAGGCGCACGGCCTTGCCGTGGGTGACGCGCACGCAGCGGATTTCGAATTTGGTCGCTTCAGCCAGGAACGCCCAGAGGGTTTCCCGGGCTTTTTCCACGCTCATGCCGTGCAGGTCAAGGCTGCCTTCGAACGGGATCTGCCCGATCTTGAGCTTGCGCATCTGGCTTTCCTGCACGCCGTCGCGCGCCCACATCAGTTCGTCTTCCGGGCCGACGTCGATGACGAACTGATCGGACAGCCCGTCAACGGTGGTGGCATCGGTGCGCACAGTGGCGGCCTGGCGCAACTTGGCGATGTGCGCGCGGTCAGCCTTGGGTTTGCCGGTTTCGGCGCGATCGTGCTTGATCGGCTTGACGCCTTGGATCGCACTTTTGAACAGGGAAAAATCGTCGTCTTGCATGTCAGCCTCCGCGAAGGGCGGCCAGTTTACCCAACTCCAGGCGAATCGGGCGCGAGAAAACGCAAGGCGCTGGACTGCGACTTGCGCTTAGTCGTGTTTTTTCATCAGGTGCGGGGACATGGCCAGCGCGTTCGACTGGCGCGAGCGCCGGCGGCAGCGACGCCACAGCCAAATGCCCAGGTACAGCACGAACAGGCCCAAGACCAGAATCACGGCCGCGCCCGCCCGGTTGGTGTTCAACTCGCCCAGGGCCGGAGCGTGACCGAACAGGCTGGCGGCACCGGCCATCGCCAGCAGCACGCCGCTGGTCGCCAGCAAGGCAGCAAAGGCTGCGCCGATTCGAAAACGCCAGTTGCTCTGGCCTTTTGGCCGCAAACGGCGAGCGTCAAAACCATCGGATAACTTCATTCCGACCTTCCTCAATGGGTATCGGCCCTTCGACCGGAAGTTGACCGGGATGTTCCTGAGGCTAAGACATTTACGGCATATGAGAGGCTTTTGCGGATGAGCGGCGGTCTAGACCGCTCAAGAACTTCCGGTCAGACCAGGTCGTTGGTCAGGGCGAGGGCGGCAAAGTTGTCCGCCATGATCGCCATTTCGGTCTGCTGGACGTGTTCGGCGCTCAGGACGCCGCCTTTGTACGGCAGATCACGGGTGGCGCAGGCGTCTTCCACCAGGGTGCAGCGGAAACCCAGGTTCTTTGCCGCCCGCACGGTGGTGCTGACACTGGAATGGCTCATGAAGCCGCACACCACCAGATCCACCGAGCCCAGCTCTTCCAGGCGTTTTTTCAGGTCCGTGCCATGGAACGCACTGGGCAGGATTTTCTCGATCTTGATTTCGCCGGGCTGCGGCTCCAGCCCTGGAATGAACTGGCCGCGCTCGCCGCGGGGGTCAAACAGCCCGCCGACGGTGCCGAGATGGCTGACATGCACGATCGGCCGGCCGGCCGCACGGGCGGCAGTCACCAATTTCTTGATGTTCGCGACCGCCGCATCCATGCCGCTCAGGGCCAGGGGACCGCTGAGGTACTCCTTCTGGGCATCGATGATGATCAGGGTCGCATGACTCAGTTTGGCTGCTGCATAACCGCGGCCGCTGAGTTGAAACATCGTTTGTGGAACGGACATTCTGGGGCTCCTTCGAGTGGGGCTTTTGCGACATTGTCCTCTGGCTGAGCGCTTCTGTGAATCGCTACCATCGTAGGCACCGTCGTTATTGGCTTGCAGCGTTGTCAAGTATTGAGTTTTGTTCAATAGCCATGGAAAAAACCAGAAGATTCCTACATTTGCGCCGGTGCTTTTCCTGCGTCGTCGTGACGCCGTTTGACTGGTAGAATCGCCCGTCGATTTTTCTGGAGTTTACCGTCGTGATCACTTCCCGCCTTCGTACCCTGCGTGACCATATCCGTTGGGCCGTCAGCCGCTTCCATGGGGAGGATCTGTTTTTCGGCCATGGGACCGACAACGCCTGGGACGAAGCCCGTCAACTGGTGTTGGGTGCGCTGCACTTGCCGTGGGAAATTTCCGACAGTTACCTGGACTGCAATCTGGAAGAAGACGAGCTGGCCCACCTGCAACAGTTGCTCAAGCGCCGCATCGAAGAACGCGTGCCGACCGCCTACCTGCTGGGTGAAGCCTGGTTCTGTGGCATGTCGTTCATTGTTGATGAGCGCGTGCTGATTCCGCGCTCGCCGATTGGCGAACTGATCGAAAACCGTTTCACCCCCTGGCTGGGCACCGAGCCTGCGCGGATTCTCGACCTGTGCACCGGCTCCGGCTGCATCGGTATCGCCTGCGCCTACGAGTTCCAGAACGCTGAAGTGGTGCTGGCCGACCTGTCGTTCGAAGCGCTGGAGGTGGCGAACCAGAACATCGAGCGCCACGGTGTCGACGAACGTGTCTACACCGTGCAGGGCGATGGATTCGATGGCCTGCCGGGGCAGCGTTTCGACCTGATCGTATCCAACCCGCCGTACGTGGATGCCGAGGATTTCACCGACATGCCCGACGAATACCAGCATGAACCGGAACTGGGCCTGGCCTGCGGCGATGACGGCTTGAACCTGGTGCGACGCATGCTTGCCGAAGCGGCGGATCACCTGACGGAGAAGGGCTTATTGATTGTCGAGGTGGGCAACAGCCAGGTGCACGTCGAAGCGCTGTACCCGGAAGTCGACTTCGCCTGGCTGGAATTCGAGCGTGGCGGGCATGGCGTGTTCATGCTGACGGCCGAGCAGTGCCGCGATCATCAGGCCCTGTTCGCGTCCCGCGTTTAATTTGGATCGTTCCCACGCTCTGCGTCACTAGTGTCCGGTAAAAACCGAAGGGGGAGCTTGCTCCCCCTTGCTGTTGGCGGCCGTCAGTCATAATCGGATTTTTCAGACTCGATTTTGGC
>NZ_JBIUYA010000019.1:0-122862 GCF_044744285.1 Pseudomonas sp. NPDC087336
CAGGACGTGCAGCGTTTGACGTAGCGATCAGCTTGATGCCTTTCGGTGGATTGCCGAAAGAACTGACGCGGGATCGCACTGAGTAAATGGGCTAAGCGGGTGCTGGTGAACATGAGTCAAAATCGAGTCCGAAAAGTCTGATTATGGCTGACAAGCGCCAACAGCAAGGGGGAGCAAGCTCCCCCTTCGGTTTTTACCGGACACTAGTGACGCTCTGCGTGGGAACGATCAGAGAGGGAGTCTACAGCTCTACCACAACAGCCTGAGAAGCGCGGGTCGCTTTAGCCCGGGCCGCTTCGATCGACTCATCCCGCGCCAGTGCAACACCCATCCGGCGCTGGCCATTGACTTCAGGCTTGCCAAACAGACGCAACGCCGTATCCGGCTCGCTCAACGCCGCGCCCAGGTTGGCGAAAGCGGTCTGGGTCGACTGGCCTTCCACCAGGATCACCGCCGAAGCCGATGGGCCGAACTGACGGATCAACGGAATCGGCAAACCAAGGATCGCCCGCGCATGCAGGGCGAACTGCGACAGATCCTGGGAAATAAGGGTCACCAGACCGGTGTCGTGCGGACGCGGCGACACTTCGCTGAACCAAACCTGATCACCCTTGATGAACAGCTCGACGCCAAACAGACCACGACCACCCAAGGCCTCGGTCACCGCCTTGGCCACACGCTCCGATTCAGCCAGGGCTACCGGGCTCATGGCCTGAGGCTGCCAGCTTTCCTGGTAGTCGCCCTTCTCCTGGCGATGGCCGACCGGTGCGCAAAAGGTCGTGCCGCCGACGTGACGCACAGTCAGCAGGGTAATTTCATAATCGAAATCGATAAAACCTTCGATGATCACCCGGCCTTTACCGGCACGCCCGCCTTCCTGGGCGTAATCCCAGGCCGTCTTCACGTCATCGACGCTGCGCAGCAGGCTCTGGCCCTTGCCCGACGAGCTCATGACCGGCTTGACCACGCAAGGGAAACCGAGGTCCTCGACGGCCTTGCTGTAGTCCTCGAAGGTGTCGGCGAAGTGATAAGGCGAAGTCGGCAGGTCCAGTTCTTCGGCGGCCAGGCGACGGATCCCTTCGCGGTTCATGGTCAGCTGTGCGGCGCGCGCCGTGGGGATCACGGTGAAGCCTTCGGATTCCAGCTCCACCAGGGTCGCGGTGGCGATGGCTTCGATTTCCGGCACGATGAAGTGCGGCTGCTCGGCTTCGATGACTGCGCGCAGGGCCGCGCCATCGAGCATGTTGATCACGTGGCTGCGATGCGCCACCTGCATGGCCGGCGCATTGGCGTAGCGATCCACGGCAATCACTTCAACGCCCAGGCGTTGCAGCTCGATCACCACTTCCTTGCCCAGTTCGCCACAGCCACACATCAATACGCGGGTCGCGGTGGGCGACAATGGAGTTCCGATACGGGTCATCTCAAGTCCTCAAGAAGCGGATCATCGAGGGATGCGGCGCCTGGCGCGCTTCCCATGGGGAGAAAGCGCGGCATTTTACATGAACCGCGGGGTTTGGCTTCAGCTGACGAGCGCCAGCTTGCGCAAGCGCCAGGCCATGATCAGCCAGACGGCCGTGACGCCGGCGAACTTGGAACCCAGGGCGGTGAGAATCACGCCCGGGGTCAGCGCGTCGATCATGCCGAAGAAGATGAACGTATCGAGCGGGATGCTCAGGGCCGAACTTATCCACAGGCGGTCGTGCAACGGGCGCCGGGTGATGCTGAACACCAGCCAGTCGATGCACTCCGACACGGCGAATGCCGTGGCGCTGGCCAGGGCGATGGAGGGATCGGAGGTGATGTAGGACAACACCAGCGCCGCCAGCATCGCCGCGATCGCGCCGTGACCGAAGCGGGTCTGCACCATGTCGCGCAACACGAACACCAGGCCGCCCCAGGCCGACCAGATGATGTCCAGGTCCGGGGCGGAGGAGAAGGCGTAGTTGATCAGCACGACACTGCCGATGTAGGCGATCAGGAAGAGCATGTGGGGCACCAGTCAATTTGGCGCACAGGGTACTTCAACCAAACGCCAATTCAAAAGATCGCAGGCTGCGATCTTTTGATCTTATCGGCCGGGTGTCTTGCCGATCATCCACACCAACCCACTGGCCTTGGCACGCTCATGGCACAACCCCAACACCGTGCGGCGCTCGTCGTTGCTCATGCGGCTCCAGCGGGTGATTTCCTCAACCGTACGCTGACAGCCCGTGCAAATGTCATCGTCGTCCAGTGCGCAAATATTCACGCAGGGCGATGCCACTGGGCGTTCTGGAGCGCTCATTGTTCCTGCTCAGCCAGATCGCGGGCATACCGCTGAGAGTTATGCACATAGTGGGCAGCACTGGCTTCCAGCATCTTTTTCTGCTGTTCGGTCAGCTCGCGCACCACCTTGCCGGGTGAGCCCATGACCAGCGAACCATCCGGAATTTCCTTGCCTTCGCCAATCAACGAATTGGCGCCGATGATGCAGTTCTTGCCGATTTTCGCGCCGTTGAGAATCACCGCGTTGATACCGATCAGGCTGTAGTCGCCCACGGTGCAGCCATGCAGCATGGCGTTGTGGCCGATGGTCACGCCGGTACCGATGGTGAGCGGGTAACCCATGTCGGTATGCATCACGGTGCCATCCTGGACATTGCTGTTCTTGCCGATCAGGATCAGCTCGTTGTCGCCCCGCAGCACGGCGTTGAACCAGACGTTGGCGCCCTCTTCCAGTTTGACCTTGCCCACCAGCACGGCATTGGGAGCGACCCAGCTCTGTGGATGGGTCTCGACACGGGCGTCGCCCAGGCGGTATTTCATCTTGTTGTCCTCAAGGCTCAGGCTGCGGCGTGTTCAGGCCATTCGAGTGATGGCTTCAGGTATTGATAAAGCTTTTAGGCGGTAAGTGCAGGCTGATTTTCGCGTCATAGAGCAGATTGATCAACTCCACTATCATGATCGCCGTCAGGCCCCAGATCTTGAATTCGCCATAGCGATAACTCGGCACGTACCAACTGCGCCCCTGGTAATCGATACGATGGGTATGCTCGCGCGGGTCCTTGCGGAAGAACTCCAGCGGCACACTGAACACAGCGGCGATCTCGGCATCGTTGGCCCGGTATTGGACAAAATCCGGAATCACCCCGACATAAGGCGTGACCTTGATGCCATGCAGGGAGATCAACGGGCTCAGCGGGCCGATCACTTCGACCAGGCCCGGTGGCAGGCCGATCTCTTCTTCGGCTTCGCGCAGGGCGGTAAACACGAGGTCGGGGTCTTCGGGGTCGCGTCGACCACCGGGGAAGGCGACTTCGCCACCATGGGTCGACAGCCCGCTGGCGCGCAGGGTCAAGACCAACTCCGGCTCGTCACTGCGGGTGATCGGTAGCAGGACGGCAGCTTCTGGGAAACGTCGGTCGGTCTCCAACGTGCGCGGTGTGTGGTGACTTACCCGATGCAGTAGCTCGTCCAGCATGAGTGTTCTCGATCAGTGCCTTACCCTGCATCATGCACCAATCGCTTCGGTCGCCCAACCCCCCGGACAGTGGCATGTCGCGAAACGACAACTTGCCGACAGCCACCGCCGCACGCCAAGATAGGCGCAGCATTCAGGAACCCAAGCATGAAATTTTGCAGTCAGTGCGGCAACCCGGTGACCCAACGCATTCCCGAGGGCGATTCGCGCCTGCGTTTTGTCTGCGACAGCTGTCACACCATTCACTACCAGAACCCCAACATCGTTGCCGGTTGCGTGGCGACCTGGGGCACCCAGGTGCTGTTATGCCGCCGCGCCATCGAACCGCGCCGTGGCTATTGGACCCTGCCCGCCGGCTTCATGGAAAACGGCGAAACCATCGAGCAGGCGGCCATTCGTGAGACCGCCGAGGAAGCCTGCGCGCGGGTGCGCAACCTGAACATCTATACATTGATCGATGTGCCGCACATCAGCCAGGTGCATGTGTTCTTCCGCGCCGAGCTGGCGGACCTGGATTTTGCCGCCGGTGTAGAGAGCCTGGAAGTGCAACTATTCGACGAAGCCGACATTCCTTGGGACGAGCTGGCTTTCCGCACGGTGGGCCGTACCTTAGAATGCTTCTTCGCTGACCGGCGGACCGAGGTCTACCCCGTGCGGTCCGAATCGATCCCGCCGCTGGTTCAGCCTGTCATCACTTGATGTCATCTTGGTATCATCACCCGGCGCGAAAAGATTGTCCGAACTCGGCCCGGACTCTCGGCAGCGCCTGCAAAAACACCTATAAATAGATATATGGTCGCGACACCTGCTGGGGAATCGTTTCAATGCGCTGGTTGCTTGCCCTGTTCTGCTTGTCGTTCGTCACGGTGTCCCAGGCTACTGCCATGGAGCCTCTGGACGGCAAGGTCATCGAGAAAATCCTGGTTCTCAAGTCTGCCCATCAATTGCAATTGATCAATGACGGCAAGCCGGTCAAGACCTATCGCATTTCCCTGGGCAAACGGCCCAAGGGGCCAAAGCTTATGGAAGGCGACAAACGCACGCCTGAAGGTTTCTACTGGATCGACTGGCGCAAGGTCAGCGACCGCTTCAACCTGGCGATGCATATTTCCTACCCGAACATCACCGATTCCGCTCGCTCACGGCGTGAAGGTGTCGATCCCGGCGGCATGATCATGATCCACGGCACCCCGGACACCGAAGAAAACCCCGAGCACCTGTTCCACACCCTGGACTGGACCGACGGTTGCATTGCCATGCGCAACATGGACATGCGCGAAATCTGGAACCTGGTGCCGGACGGCACGATGATCGAGATTCGTCCTTAATAAGACCGTTGAGCGTTCCCATGCCTTGGGAACGCTGCGCTGTCTGCAACAGGTAGATGCACACTACCTGTCCAGATCCTGAACGCTCCCCGAATATCCCCTCCCCCATTGAAACCACCAGAGGCCTGCCCCATCTAAGACCCATACCCCATTGCGCAGGTGCCCCATGAGCGACCAGCAAGCATTCCCCGAAGACCCCAGTGAATACGCCGATCCGGAAAACGCCGAGCAGCACACCCCAGGCAAGGGTCTCGCCCTTCCCGGCCAGAACCTGCCGGACAAGGTCTACATCATCCCGATTCACAACCGCCCCTTCTTCCCGGCCCAGGTCCTGCCGGTCATCGTCAATGAAGAACCCTGGGCGGAAACCCTCGACCTGGTCGCCAAATCCGAGCATCAGTCCCTGGCCCTGTTCTACATGGACACGCCCCAGGAAGACCCGCGTCATTTTGATACCTCGGCCCTGCCGCTGTACGGCACCCTGGTCAAGGTGCACCACGCCAGTCGCGAAAACGGCAAACTGCAATTCGTCGCCCAGGGCCTGACCCGTGTGCGCCTCAAGACCTGGCTCAAGCACCATCGCCCGCCGTACCTGGTGGAAGTCGAATACCCGCACCAGCCCACCGAGCCGACCGACGAGGTCAAGGCCTACGGGATGGCGCTGATCAACGCGATCAAGGAACTGCTGCCGCTCAATCCGCTGTACAGCGAAGAGCTGAAGAACTACCTCAACCGCTTCAGCCCCAACGACCCATCACCGTTGACCGACTTTGCCGCCGCGCTGACGTCGGCCACCGGCAGCGAACTGCAGGAAGTGCTCGACTGCGTGCCCATGCTCAAGCGCATGGAAAAAGTTCTGCCGATGCTGCGCAAGGAGGTCGAGGTCGCGCGCCTGCAAAAAGAAATTTCCGCCGAAGTTAATCGCAAGATCGGCGAGCATCAGCGCGAATTCTTCCTCAAGGAGCAGCTCAAGGTCATCCAGCAGGAGCTGGGGCTGACCAAGGACGACCGCAGCGCCGACATCGAACAATTCGAGCAACGGCTGACCGGCAAAGTGCTGCCGTCACAGGCGCAAAAGCGCATCGAAGAAGAGATGAACAAGCTGTCGATCCTCGAGACCGGTTCGCCGGAGTACGCGGTCACGCGCAACTACCTCGACTGGGCGACATCGGTGCCGTGGGGCGTGTACGGCGAGGACAAGCTCGACCTCAAGCACGCGCGCAAGGTACTGGACAACCACCATTCCGGCCTCGACGACATCAAGGACCGCATCCTCGAGTTCCTCGCGGTGGGTGCCTACAAGGGCGAAATCAGCGGTTCCATCGTACTGCTGGTGGGGCCGCCGGGCGTGGGTAAAACCAGCGTCGGCAAATCCATTGCCGAATCCCTCGGCCGACCGTTCTACCGCTTCAGCCTCGGCGGCATGCGCGACGAAGCCGAAATCAAGGGCCACCGCCGTACCTACATCGGTGCGATGCCGGGCAAACTCGTGCAAGCGCTCAAAGACGTCGAAGTGATGAACCCGGTGATCATGCTCGACGAAATCGACAAGATGGGCCAAAGCTACCAGGGCGACCCGGCCTCGGCGCTGCTGGAAACCCTCGATCCGGAGCAGAACGTCGAATTCCTCGACCATTACCTGGACCTGCGCCTGGACCTGTCGAAAGTGCTGTTCGTCTGCACCGCCAACACCCTGGATTCGATTCCTGGCCCCTTGCTGGACCGGATGGAAGTGATCCGGCTGTCGGGTTACATCACCGAAGAAAAAGTCGCCATCGCCAAACGCCACCTGTGGCCGAAGCAACTGGAAAAGGCCGGCGTGTCAAAAGGCAGCCTGAGCATCAGCGACAACGCGTTGAAGGCGCTGATCGACGGGTATGCCCGTGAGGCCGGGGTTCGCCAGCTGGAGAAAAACCTCGGCAAACTGGTACGCAAATCGGTAGTGAAACTGCTCGGCGAACCGAACGCCGTGATCAAGATTGGCCCGAAAGACCTCGAAACTTCGTTGGGCAAACCCGTGTTCCGTAATGAGCAAGTGCTGTCGGGGACGGGTGTGATCACAGGTCTCGCCTGGACCAGCATGGGCGGTGCGACCCTGCCGATCGAAGCCACGCGCATCCATACCCTCAATCGCGGCTTCAAGCTCACCGGGCAATTGGGCGATGTGATGAAAGAGTCTGCGGAAATTGCCTACAGCTACGTCAGCTCCAACCTGAAGTCGTTTGGCGGTGATCCGAAATTCTTCGACGAAGCGTTCGTGCACCTGCATGTCCCGGAAGGCGCCACCCCGAAAGACGGCCCGAGCGCCGGCGTGACCATGGCCAGTGCCCTGCTGTCCCTGGCACGTAACCAGCCGCCGAAAAAAGGCGTGGCCATGACGGGCGAACTGACGTTGACCGGGCATGTACTGCCGATTGGCGGGGTGCGTGAGAAGGTGATTGCGGCGCGGAGGCAGAAGATTTTTGAGTTGATCTTGCCGGAGCCTAATCGTGGGAGTTTTGAGGAACTTCCTGACTATCTGAAGGAAGGGATTACCGTGCACTTTGCCAAGCGTTTTGCGGATGTGGCGAAGGTGTTGTTTTAATAGCGGTAACTGCCAATGGCCAGGCTTGATTGCCTGGCCATTTTATAATCGACATGAATCGAAACCTCTTAATGCCGTAACCCGTTAATTAAATCAGTACCTGCACTTGAATACTGACTGTACATTCAAGACTCCTATACGCCTTCAAGTGACAGTTTATGTATATCGAACAACGCAGAAACCCTAACGACAGCCGCACAAGTAATGACATCCAATTTCGACCGTGCTGTCAGCAAAATTTCCTGAACGCCACTATCCAGGATCGTGAGGCATTCAACTCCGAAGTGTTTTACACCAGCGTCGGCTCCCGGGAAATCGTGGCCGTGTTCAAAGCCGGTGAAAACAACACCCCTCAAGACCGAGCATTTGATCTCTATCTACCTAAAAATATCGATAGCGGTATTTACCAACTGAATATCCCCGATCGACTGATCCAGATCGTACTTACTGAAAACTTTCCGGCGTACACAAGCTACTGGGCAACCGCAGGGGAGATCCAGCTGGAAGTTGACGGTGAGGCGCAGGAATACAGTGGCAGCTTTGACATCAAATTCAAAGACCGGCAGAACCGTGAGTTTGTATCTGACGGCATTTTTGCGTTTTCGTTGAGAAAATGAACGCCCCCCACAGGTCCTGCTGAAAATTAATCGCGAACAGATCTAACAACCTGACAACAATGACAGTATCAGCCTCTTATTTTTAACGGTATTTTCTGCTTTCCCACCTTCATCAAGGAACTCAATATGACGAACAAAAAAAGCACCAGCTATATAATTGCAAAACAAGGCGGCACCGAAATCTTCAGAACTACTAACGTCGGCGTAGAAAACAGAGGCTCGGATATTGTTATAAGGGGCCATGACACCCAGGAAAAACAAGGCTTCGGGATAGAAATCAACATTGATACGCCGAGCGGAGAACAACAGTTCCAAGTAGGGGGGGTTTTGCGAGTAATCTACCGCCACGAATGGAATGATCTGTACGCCACCCGAGGAACGTATAACGCCTATATTGAGAAGGGCTCCAGGCACGTCAAACTAACTTTCAAATTGGAGTTTGGTAACCTTGACGAGATCGAAGGAGACGTGGAAGTAACCATTTTACATCATTGACAACGCAGCATGTCCGCCCGCACCAGAGCCTGACACAGAGTCAGTATCCTCACCAGGCTCTGGTCACACTTTGTCTCATCTTCAGTTATGCTCGCCGTTCGTCGTGAACGTCGGAGCCACTGACCTTATGTCCCCCACTCGCCTGTTTATTCCTCTCGCTCTCACCTTGCTGGCCGCTTGCGCCACGCAACCTGCGCACAACGTGACCGTGGAAAAACAAAGCGAATGCCCCGTGCAACTGCACAGTGGGCAAAACCTGATCCTGACCCTGCCGAGCAATCCGACCACAGGTTACCGCTGGTCTATCCAGGATTCGGCCGGTGGTGTGTTGCGCGCGCTCAGCCCTGAGGTCTACAGCAACCCGGAAGACGCCGGCGTCGTGGGTGCTGCCGGCGTTTCAACCTGGCGCTTCCAGGCGTTCGCCACTGGCACCGGGCGTTTACGCCTGACCTCGCAACAACCTTGGGCACCGGAAGTGCTGCCGGTGGATGCCTTCGACTGCGCCATTTCGGTGAATTGACCGTGGGCTGGCTGATCCTGGCGCTGATGGGCGCCGTGACCTTTCTCTATGGACTCAGCGTGCATGCCACGCTGCTTTGCCTGCTGGTCAAGCCGTTGCCGGTGCTGGCCCTGCTCGGTTGGCTGCACGACGCACCACCCAGCGAGTATCGGCGCTGGATCAGCCTTGGATTGATTTTCTCCCTGCTCGGCGACGTGTTGCTGGCCTGGCCGGGGGATTTGTTTGTGTTCGGCCTCGGGGCGTTCCTCGTCGCCCACCTGGCCTACCTGAAAGCTTATTTGACTGACTGCAGACGGTTGGCCGTGTTGCCACTGATCCTGGCCCTCGGCGTCGGCGCGGTGCTGCTGGGGATACTGATTGCCCACGGACTGGGGCCATTGCTGATTCCGGTGATCGTCTATGGCCTGGCGATCAGCGCCATGCTCTGGCGTGCGCTGGCTCGGCTCGGCAGTGACGTGCCCAAGCGTTCGGCGCTGCTTGCGGCAGCCGGGGCCGTGGCGTTTGTGTTTTCCGATAGCGTCATTGGTATCAGTCGCTTTGTGGTGCCGTTTGATGCCGCGCCGTACGTGATCATCCTCAGTTATTGGTTGGGACAATGGGGCATCACGGCATCGGCGTTCGATCAAAAACCGCGCTGCTCGCGATAGCATTATCACTGACAGCGAAGATTCCGAGGCTCGCCCCGGCGGTTTATCAGACAACCCGCGCATCCCCGCCCCAACTTGGCTAAAATGCCGGCCTTTTCCACCGACACCGCCGGAACCGCCGTGAGCAAAGAATCCGATCGCCTTTTCGCCCAGCCTTTGGCCCAGGTGCCTGACTTCGCCTTCAATGAGGACGTGGTGCGGGTGTTCCCGGACATGATCAAGCGCTCGGTACCGGGTTATCCGACCATTGTCGAAAACCTCGGCGTGCTCGCCGCGCAGTTCGCCCAGCCCAATACTGTGCTCTACGACCTCGGCTCGTCCCTGGGGGCAGTGACTCAGGCACTACGTCGACATGTGCGCACCGACGGCTGCCGCGTCATCGCTGTGGATAACTCCGCGGCGATGGTCGAGCGATGCCGTGAATACCTGAACGGCCAGGACTCGATGTTCCAGGAGTTGCTGCCGGTGGAAGTGGTCGAAGGCGACATCCTCGCCCTCGAATTCAAGCCTGCCTCGGTGGTGGCGCTGAACTTCACCCTGCAATTCATTGCTCCCGATCAGCGAAGCGCGTTGCTGTCGCGCATCCACCAGTCCCTGTTGCCCGGTGGTGCATTGATTCTCTCGGAAAAACTGCGCTTTGAAGACGAGCAGGAGCACGCGTTGCTCACCGACCTGCACGTCGCCTTCAAGCGTGCCAACGGCTATAGCGAACTGGAAATCGCCCAGAAGCGCAGCGCCATCGAAAATGTCATGAAGCCCGATAGCCTCGAAGAACATCGCGAACGCCTGTTGGCCGCCGGGTTCTCGAAAGTCGTGCCGTGGTTCCAGTGTCTTAACTTTGCCTCGTTGATTGCCCTGCCATGATTGATCTGTCTCCCCTCGCCCGCCGCCTGGCTGGTACACCGCTGGCCGATTGGGCCAACACCCTGCAGCAGCAACTCGACAAGAAAATGGAAAAGGGTCACGGCGACCTGGAGCGTTGGCAGAGTGCGCTGGACGCTTTGCCGAAGATCCAGCCAAGCGAAGTCGACTTGTTGAACGGTTTGAAGCTGGACACCGATTGCGACGATGAAACCCGTGCACAGATGCGTACGGCATTGATGGGTTTGTCGCCGTGGCGCAAAGGGCCATTCGATCTGTTTGGCGTACACGTCGACACCGAATGGCGTTCGGACTGGAAATGGTCGCGCGTCGCACCGCACCTGGACCTCAAGGGCAAGCGCATCCTCGATGTCGGCTGCGGCAACGGTTACTACATGTGGCGCATGCTGGGTGCCGGTGCGGACAGCGTGATCGGCGTCGATCCGAACTGGTTGTTCTTCTGTCAGTTCCAGGCGGTTCAGCGTTACCTGTCCGAGCCCAATGCCTGGCACCTGCCATTCCCTTTCGAAGACCTGCCGCCGAACCTCGAGGGCTTCGACACGGTGTTTTCCATGGGTGTGTTCTACCACCGTCGCTCGCCGATCGAGCACTTGCTGGCGCTGAAGGATTGCCTGGTCAAGGGCGGTGAACTGGTGCTCGAAACCCTGGTGGTCGAAGGCGACAAACATCAAGTGCTGGTGCCGGAAGACCGTTATGCGCAAATGCGCAACGTGTGGTTCCTGCCGTCAGTACCGGCGCTGGAGTTGTGGTTGCGTCGTGCCGGTTTTACCGACGTGAAGTGTGTGGACGTGAGCGTCACCACCGTTGAAGAGCAGCGCGGCACGGAGTGGATGAAGTATCAGTCACTGAGCGACTTCCTCGATCCCGAAGACCACAGCAAGACCATTGAAGGACTGCCGGCGCCGATGCGGGCTGTTATCGTCGCTCGTAAGTAACGATGATCGTTCCCACGCTCTGCGGGGGAACGATCATTACTCGGCTGGTTTGGCACGCCGGGCCTTGAAGAATTCACTGAGCACCGCCCCGCATTCTTCCGCCAACACCCCACCCTCATACAACACCCGATGATTCAAGAAGCCCTGGGTAAAGAACTGCCCCTGGCTCTGCACAATCCCGGCCTTGGGCTCCAGCGCGCCATAGACTACCCGTGCAATCCGCGAATGCACGATCAACCCGGCGCACATGCTGCACGGCTCCAGCGTCACATACAGCGTGCTGCCCGGCAGGCGATAGTTGCTGACGGCTTGGGCCGCGGCGCGGATCGCGACCATCTCGGCATGGGCGCTCGGATCGTTGCCGCTGATCGGGCAATTGAAACCACGGCCGATGATTTCACCGCCCTGCACCAGCACCGCCCCCACCGGCACTTCGCCAAGCGCGGCACCTTGCGCGGCGAGGGCCAGGGCCTCACGCATGAAGTCACGATCACGGCTGCGGTCGATGATCGCCGCGGGACGAATCTGACGCATCACGCCACCTCGATGGCGGCCATCAGGCCGGTTTCCATGTGATCGATCACATGGCAATGGAACATCCAAACCCCAGGGTTATCCGCCACCAGCGCCACTTGCGCACGCTCGTTCTTGCCCAACAAATAGGTGTCGGTGAAGTACGGGATGACCTTATGGCGGTTCGAAGCAATGACTTTGAAGCTCATGCCGTGCAGGTGAATCGGATGCTGATATTGAGTCATGTTTTTCAATTCAAAAATGTAGCTTTTGCCCTTTTCCAGCTTGGCAATCGGGCGGTCGGCGCAGGTTTTATCCGTGATGTCCCAGGCTTTGCCGTTGATCTGCCACAGACTCGGCGGCTTGCCGTTGTCGACGTTGACTGACACCGAACCGACCCATTCGAAATTGAAGTTGAGTTTCTCGGCATTGGCCAGGTCTGGCTCCGCTATCGGGTTGGCGGGCAGTGCCGCAGGCCATGCAGTCGGCGCGTCGGAGTTGGCCACGGAGCGCAACGTGCCCAAACGAACGGGACCGTTACGCAAGGATAATTCTTCACCCGCCGGCGGCGCTTTGATCGCCAGACAAATACGCATGCCCGGGCCGAGCCAGTACTCCTTGCCCAGTGGTCGCGGTTCGATGGGGTTGCCATCCAGTGCGTAGATCTGCGCTTCGACACCCGGGATATTCAGGCGATAGGTAAGGGTGTTATCGAGGTTGAGCAGGCGCACGCGAGTGATCTGCCCGGCAGGCAAGTCGATGACCGCCTGGGGCACACCGTTGATGGTCGACAGGCGCCCCGCCGTACCACCTCGGGCGGCTTCGCGAGGAATGCTGAAGTCGACAAAAGCGCCCTGCTCATCGACATGCCAGTTCTTCAAGCTCAAGGTTTTCTCGTACTTGAAGCCGGTCGGCTCGCGCTCCTCGACGATCAGCGGGCCGACCAGCCCGCGCCCGAGCTCTTCGCTGCTGCTCACGTGCGGGTGATACCAGTAGCTGCCGGCATCGGGCACGCGAAATTTGTAATCGAAGTATTCACCGGGCAATACCGGCAACTGCGATACGTAGGGCACACCGTCCATCTCCAGCGGCAAGCGAATGCCATGCCAGTGGATGGTGGTCGCCACCGGCAAGTGGTTGATGAAGCGCACCCGCAGCCATTCACCCTGGCGCACGCGTAACTCGGTGCCAGGCGCCGACGGGCCAAACGCCCAGGCTTCGGTCTTGTGCCCGGGCACCAGTTCGACATCCAGCGGCGCCGCAATCAGCTCATAGTCGTGACCCGCATCGGCGTCGGCCATCTTGCCCAGCCAGTAACGCGATGCGCCGCCCGCACCGACGCCAACGACAACAAGACCGGCCAGGCCACCGAGGATTTGGCGACGGGTGAAAGACATGAACTCAACTACCTCACGTATCAGCGACAGGCCCACAGGCCTGCAAAAGGCGAATACGATACACCTGCGGTTGGGAAACAGTAAGAGTGACCGGGAGACGCACATCATTTGTGACGAGGGATGGCTTAAGGCTGAAGGCCGGTGATCAGGTGCACCACGCCGCCCTCCAGCACCATGACGCCTGGCACACCGGCCAGACTCAAAGCCTGCCGATTGATCCGCGCCACATCGCGCAACTCCACCCGAACCCGGGTCAACGCCACAGGCTGCTGCGACTTGAGGTTATCCGCGCCACCCAACGCGGCCACCACATTCGCCGCCAGGCCAGGCACCGATGGCGCAACTACTTTCGGCTCGTCTACGACCAGATCCGGCGTCAAGGCTTTCCAGAACGCTTGCTGCATTTTCTCGAACATGTTCAGTTCTCCAGTACCAGCGAAGGAACGACCCTCGCGTCGTTATACAGCCGCAAGGCCGCGCGTACTTGCTCAGCACTTTCCAGGCCCAGGACCTGTTGGGCGATGGCCTGGCAATCCACCAGGTCCACGGTGCGAATCGCCGCCTTGACCGCCGGAATCAACGGCACGCTCACCGATAGCTCATCCACTCCCAGCCCCAGCAGGAGCGGCGTGGCCAGGGTTTCCGAGGCCATGGCACCGCAAACGCCCACCCATTTGCCTTGGGCATGGGCGGCTTTCACGGTGCTGGCGATCAGGCGCAATACCGATGGATGAAAACTGTCAGCCTGACCGGCCAACCGCGGATGATCGCGATCCATGGCCAAGGTGTATTGGGTCAGGTCGTTGGTGCCGATGGAGAAAAAATCCACTTCAGGCGCAAACAGATCCGCCATCAGCGCCGCTGCGGGTACCTCGATCATGATCCCCAGTTTCGGCAGTTCCGTAAGGCCCAGGGCCAGCGCCTCTTCTTCGAGCAGCTGCCGAGCCAAACGCAACTCCGACAGTTGCGCCACCATCGGCAGCATGATGTGCAGGCGAGTCAGCCCTGCACAGCTGAGAATTGCCTTGAATTGATCGCGCAACAGTTGCGGACGGTCCAGGCACAGGCGAATTCCGCGCAAGCCCAGAAAGGGGTTGGTTTCACTGTCCATCGCAACGTACGCCAAAGGCTTGTCACCGCCAACATCCAGGGTGCGCACCACCAGATTGCGCGCGGACCCCAGGACCCTGGCGATGGCACTGTAGGTGGATGCCTGCTCGTCGTGGCTCGGCGCATGGTGGCGATCCAGATATAGAAACTCTGAACGCAGCAAACCCACACCCTCGCCTCCCAGCGCCATCGCCTGTTCGGCTTCAGCCAGCGAAGCGATGTTGGCCGTCACCTCGAAATGATGACCGTCGCGGGTACAGGCAGCCCGCGATGCCTGGGCCAGTTCATGGTGTTGGCGTTGCCGGGCAAGCGCGCGCCTGGCTTGAAGTTGTTCAATGGCGGCCAGATCCGGGTCGAGCTGCAGCTCACCCTTATCGGCATCGAGCAACACCTGGGTGCCGTTGGCCAGCGCCAGCACTTGCACCGGCAACCCGCAGATTGCAGGCAAGCCGGAGGCCCGCGCCAGAATCGCGACATGGCTGGTGGCGCCACCACCGACGGTGGCAAAGCCCAACACCTTACGGGTATCGAGCCCGGCGGTCTGCGACGGTGTCAGTTGATCGGCAATCAGGATGGCGCCTTCAGGCAACTCCAGCTTGCGGTCCTGCACGCCGAGTATCAATTTGAGCACCCTCTGGCTGACGTCGGCCAGGTCTGCCGCTCGTTCGGCCAACAGGGCATTGCCCAGGTTCTTGAACAGGGTTGCCGTCGACTCGGTGGCCGCACGCCAGGCGAAGCCGGCGCTTTTGCCTTCGTCGATCAGCACATGAGCCAAGTCCAGCAAACCCGGGTCTTCGAGCAGCTCCTGGTGAGCCTTGAAGATCCCGGCCTGGGCATCGCCCGTGGCGTTTTCACACATCTGCTGCAAAGCGCAAACAGCCTCGGCCAACGCTGCGCACAGGCGATCGCGCTCAACCTGCGAACCTTCACCCCATTCGCTCACATCAAGGGCCTGATCGGCGATCTGGACCACCTGGCCAAATGCCGAACCCGCCGAAGCACACACCCCTCGCAGCACTTTGGGCGATGAAGTCTCCAGGGGCACCGAGGCAACGTCCGCCGTCACAGTCACCGCCTCGCCACATCCGGCGATCAGCAGTTCGGCCAGTGTCTTGATCGCCGCCTCAGCGTCCGGGCCGACCGCACTGACTTGCACAACGTCAGCAAAAGCCGTCTGCAACGCCATGATCGCCACCAGGGATTTGCCGTTCGCACGCTCCTGCTGTTTATGCAGATGAATGCTTGCCGAAAAGCCTTTCGCCGCCTGGGCGAATACCGCCGCGGGACGCGCGTGCAATCCGTTCGGGTTGGGCAACGTCAGCGGTTTGGAGAACAGCGCCCCGACCTCTTGCGACACAGCCTCTTGCGTTACTTGCCCGACAGGGTTCAAGCCCAGCAACGGCTGACCACTGTCTACCCACCCCGTTTGCGCCCCCAGCCAGGTGAACGGCTCACCGCTGATCACCAGCATCAAGGTCAACAGGCTGCGTGCATTCAAGGCAACATAATCGGCATCGAACTCGATCAGCGCCTGCCCGACGTCAACCTGCTGCCCCTCCTCCACCAACCGCTTGAACCCCGTGCCTGCAAGGTTCACCGTGTCGAGCCCGATGTGCATCAAAACCTGCACGCCATTTTCATCGGTGATGCTGACCGCATGCCCACTGGCCTGCACATTGCTGACCACGCCGCAAAGCGGCGCGCACAAGGTTGTTGAAGCCGGATCGATGCACAGCCCATCGCCGATGACCCGGCTGGAAAACACCGGGTCAGGCACGAGGTCCAGAGGCATCAATACGCCGGACAGGGGCGCGTGGAGCTGCAATTGTTGGGATATGGCCATGACGTCACCTGCTGTTTTGTTCTTTGAAAAGCCGATGGAGCGCGAGGCTCCGACAGCATCGCTTATTTCCACCAGTACTCGACCTGCAATCCGACGTTCGAACCGTGTCGCGCCCTGCCAAAGGCACCGGTGTCGGACAACGCTGATCCCGCCGCCAGCTCATTGGCCGCACGCTTGGCCGCCTCGTTCCAGCTGGCATAGGTGTAATACAGGCGCACTTCGGGGCGCGCCCAGAATGCGGGGCCCTTGGGCGACCAGGTCGGGGCGAAGGTGAACTTGCTCAGCTTGCGCGTGCCACCCGTGGCGTCGACCTGATCGAGACCCAGCTCGGTCACCAGCTTGAACTGCTCGGTAATCGCGTAGGCAGGCCGAACGCCAAGGGAAACCCAGTTCTGGTCTGCGCCGCCTGGGCGAACATCCTTCTGATAGACCGCCTCAACCTGCCCGCCAAACCGTGGCGTCACCTGCCAGTCGAAGAACTCCACCACCCGGTAGCTTTTATTGCTGTCGTCGAGCTTCACGTTACCGGTATAACCCAACCCGGTGCCGGGCCCTTCGCCGTACTGAAACGCGAGTTTGTTCTTGCCCCCCAGAAAACCCTTTTGCACATGCTGGGTGGTCATCGCCCAGCCACGATGAGCGTCGCTGCTGTCGGGTTTGTCGATATAGCTCAGGCCAAATTCCAGCTCACCGCCGGGGTTGGTGTTGAAACCGGCCACGTTGAAATCGTGACGATTGATATAATCCTTCTGGTACAGGTTGTCCTTGCGCGAGAAGGCGTAGCTGTATTTCAGGTCACCGATCAGCACGTCCTCGATGCCGCCCCCAGTGGCGCTCTGGTTCCAGTAGTAAAAGTCGGAAATGTGGATGTCGTTGCGTTTGTAATAGCGCCGACCGGCCCACAACGAACCGCCGTTGAGGCCCGGCATGTTCGACCATTGCGCATACAACTGCGGCAGGCGCACCGAACCGTTGTCGCCTTGGAACGTCGGGCTTTGATCGTACTGGTTATACAGCGAGGCCATGCCGTCGACGCTGAGCACCGAACCATCGTCCAGGGTGAACAGATCCTGACGCAATTCCAGCTCCCCATACTGCTCGCACTCGTTGCCCAACCGATATTTCGTCTGCGCCCCCGGTAATTGGAAGCACGATTGGGAACTGCTGTTGACCGACGTACCGACGCCACTGCGCAAGTAGCCCCCAAACTCCAGAGCCTGCGCCGATAGTGGCAATGCCAGGCACAGGCCAGCCGCTGCAATGCTGCGATTTATTGTTGTTTTCAAGAAACACCCCATTATTTTTATTGTGTGCAGCAGCAAAATCGGCGCGCAAAACTCCCCCGCGCAGCGTTCTGCGTGTTTTTTGAAACGGTGCTTTCTGGTGAGGACTTAGTGGTCGGTCAAGTGCAAGGCAAACGACTCATAGGGTCGTAAAAACACCTGTCGATTGCGCGGCGGACAGTCCGCATAGTTGCTGATGACCAAGCGCTGAGTCATGAATTCACTGATCACTGCATCCGGCAATTCAACTTCGCAAGGCGTCCCGTAGAAGTTGTTAAGTACCAGCAAACGTTCGCCGTTTCCTTCCCTTACATAGGCCCAAACTTGTGCGTGCCCAGGCAACAACTGACGGTAAACACCGTCGGATATGAGCACTTCGGTACGCCGCAAATTGATCAACTTGCGGTAGTGGTGCAGCACTGAATCCGGGTCGTCGAGTTGAACGGCAACGTTGATCTGCGCCGCGTTGGCCGGTACGCCGATCCAGGGTTGCGCCGTGCTGAAACCCGCGTTTGGTCCGGTGCTCCAATGCATCGGTGTCCGGCTGTTGTCGCGGGACTTCTGCATGATCGCCGCCATGTTGTCGGCATCGCCAACACCCGCCTCACGCTTGAGCCGGAAGATGTTCAGGGTTTCGACATCGCGGTACTGATCGATGTGATCGAAACCCGGATTGGTCATGCCCAGTTCTTCACCCTGGTACACAAATGGCGTGCCCTGGAGAAAATGCAGCGCGGTGCCGAGCATCTTTGCCGACACCACACGATGTTCGCCGTCATGACCAAACCGCGAGACCACCCGCGGTTGGTCGTGATTACACCAGAACAACGCATTCCAGCCGCCGCCGGCCTGCATGCCGGTTTGCCAGTCGGAGAGGATGCGCTTGAGTTCGATAAAGTCGAAATCGGCGCGAATCCACTTCTGCAAGTTCGGGTAATCGACCTTCAAGTGATGGAAGTTGAAGGTCATCGACAGTTCTTTCGAGTCCGGCCGCGAATAGCGAATACAGTGGTCGAGACTCGTAGACGACATCTCGCCGACGTTGATCAGGTCATGGCCTTCGAACACTTCGCGGTGCATTTGCTGCAAGTATTGGTGAACATTCGGGCCGTCGGTATAGAAGCGTCGGCCGTCGGTATTGTCCTCGGGAAAGTCCGCCGGTTTCGAGATCAGGTTGATCACGTCCAGTCGGAACCCTCCCACACCTTTATCCCGCCAGAACCCCATCATCCTGAAAACTTCGGCGCGCACCTTCGGGTTGTCCCAGTTCAGGTCGGCCTGAGTGTGATCGAACAGGTGCAGGTAATACTGGCCGGTCTGCGCCTCGTATTCCCATGCCGAACCACCGAACTTGGATTCCCAGTTATTGGGCTGATCGCGCCAGATGTAGAAGTCGCGATACGGATTGTCGAGACTGCTGCGCGCCTGCTGGAACCAGGCGTGCTCGATCGAGGTGTGGTTGACCACGATATCGAGCATCAACTTGATCCCACGCTTGCCAGCCTCTGCAATCAACAACTCGCAGTCGGCCATGGTGCCGTAGCTCGGATCGATCGCATAGTAATCGCTGATGTCGTACCCGTTGTCGCGCTGGGGCGAACGCAGGAACGGCGTGATCCACAGGCAATCGACACCCAGCCAGTGCAGGTAGTCGAGCTTGGCCACGACGCCGAGCAAATCACCCGTGGGGTTGCCCGCGTGGCTGTGAAAACTCTTCGGGTAGATCTGGTAGATCACCGAGCGTTGCCAGTCTTGCATGGCGGATTCCTTCAGTAAGTTTTGTACCGGCCTTGCGGGCCTCTTCGCGGGCAAGCCCGCTACCACAGTGACCGCATTCCAATGTGGGAGCTGCGGTGCGACGATTCGACTTGCCCGCGAATGCGATCTGTCAGGCGACCCGATACCCGGGCCGGACAATCTTCATGCTCAACCCACAGGTCAGGACAAACGGCACGACCAGGGCGATGATCATCCCGATCACGAACATCGGGATGAACTGAGGAATGATCGAGATGAATCCGGGCAAACCGCCGACACCGATGGCCGAGGCCTGGACCTTGTTCAGCGACAGGAAGATGCACCCCAGCGCCGAGCCGATCAGTGCCGCGTAAAACGGAAACTTGTAGCGCAGGTTCACCCCGAACATGGCCGGTTCAGTGATGCCGAAGTAGGCAGAAATCGCCGAGGTCGAGGCCATGCTTTTGTCTCGTACGTTGCGGGTCATGTAGAAAACGCCCAGTGCCGCGCTGCCTTGGGCGAGGTTGGACATGACGATCATCGGCCAGATGAAGGTACCGCCCTGGGTCGAGATCAGTTGCAAGTCGACCGCGAGAAACATGTGGTGCATGCCGGTGATCACCAGGGGCGCGTACAGCAGGCCGAAGATCGCCCCGCCGACCATCGGCGCCAGATCGAACAAAGTGACCACACCTTCAGTGATGAGAATCCCCAGATGCCGGGTCACCGGGCCAATGACCGCCAGCGCCAGTACGCCGGTGACCACGATGGTGGTGATCGGCACCACCAGCAATTGCACAGCATTGGGCACTCGCGCCCTTAACCATTTTTCGATGACGCTCATTACGTAGGCCGCCAGCAGGATGGGCAGGATCTGCCCCTGATAACCGACCTTTTCGATCTGGAACACACCCAGGATGTCGAAGTACTGCAAACGTTGGCCGTCGAGACCGGCGACGGCCTTGCCGTAGTTCCAGGCGTTGAGCAGATCGGGGTGAACCAGCATCAGGCCAAGCACGATGCCGAGGATTTCGCTGCCACCGAATCGTTTGGCGGCTGACCAGCCCACCAGCGCAGGCAGGAACACGAACGAGGTGTTGGCCATCAGGTTGATCAGGCTCCAGAGCCCGTCGAGCTTCGGGTAGGCGTGCAGCAGGGTTTGGCCCTCGATGAACATGCCCTTGGCGCCGATCAGGTTGTTGATGCCCATCAGCAGGCCCGCAATGATCAACGCTGGCAGGATGGGCATGAACACGTCGGAAAACACCCGCACCAGGCGCTGCATGGCGTTTATCTTTTCGGCACTTTTCTGTTTGACGTCGGCAATTGTCGACGCGGCCAGACCGGTTTGACGGCGCAATTCTGCGTAGACCTTTTCCACCTCACCAGGGCCAATCACCACCTGGAACAGGCCGCCGGTGAAGAATGAGCCTTTGACCAGGTCGATCTGGTTCAGCGTGGCGCTGTTCACCCGGCTCGGGTCCTTGAGGGCAAGACGCAACCGTGTGACGCAATGCGCGGCCTGCTCCAGGTTGTCGCTGCCACCGAGGCTTTGCAGCAGCTCGCTGACGATGTTCGGATAGTCGTGGCTCATGCTTGTTCTTCCGCTGTGGTTTTTTGTTATTGGCAGCACGCCGAAGCGAAAAGTACTCGTCTGTACGAGTTAAATCAACAACTCGTACAGACGAGTTTGAATTTGTTCACCTGCAAGCCGACAGGAGGCGATTTTTCCTACCCTCGCAGAAGATGAAATCCTAAACCTGCATGGACAAACCCCTACCCTGCCCTTAAGGTTCGAAACCTCGAGCACTTTGCGGCACAGAGCCATCCCCATGAGTAAATACAACCAGATCTACAGCGATCTGCTTGCCAGCATCACCACCGAACGTCTGGAGCGCGGCGCCCGGTTGCCCTCCGAAACCGAACTGATGGACAGCTACCAGGCCAGCCGCGGCACCGTGCGCAAGGCCATCGAGCAACTGCAGGAGCGCGGTTTCGCCCAGAAAGTCCACGGTAAAGGCACCTTTGTGCTGTCGACCAACCCGATCGAATTCCAATTGGGTGGCATCGTCAGCTTTCAGGAAACCTATCCGCGCCTGGGCAACGACGTCAGCACCGAGGTGGTCGAGTTCAGCCAGATCCCGCTCGAAGGTGCACTGCTCGAACACATCAAGGCTGAGGAAGGCAGCCTGATCACCAGGATCAAGCGCGTACGGCGCATCGATGGAAAACGCGTGATCCTCGACATCAACCATTTCGTCAGCGACGTCATCCCCGGACTGTCGCGGGACATCGCCGAACACTCGATCTACGCCTTCATCGAACAGACCCTGCAACTGCAGATCGCCTACGCCCAGCGCACCATTGAAGCCGTGCCCCGCAGCAAGGACGACCAGCAACACCTGGACCTCGACGGACAGAGCCATGTGATCGTGGTCAGCAACCAGACGTTTCTGCAGGACGGTCGGCAGTTCGAGTACACGGAATCGCGGCACACCCTCGACAAATTCTACTTTTCGGATGTGGCGCGGCGCTGACCCGGCATAGGGTTGAACCGCGTGCTGGCATAACTATGTAGTGCACGCTCCTTGAGCAAATGGGTAATCCTCGCAGGCCCCATTTCTCAAGGAACGAGATCATGCCTACCGATCAAAATATCCCGACCAAAAGTAATGCCGCCGACCGGGAACAGCTCAAACTCATTGCACCCGTTGTCGTGGCGGCCTGCCCTGGCTTGCAAGAAGAAGCCCATGCCGTCGCCAGCGATATCCTGAAAAAACACGGCATCACCGGCCACGACCCCGACCAGGTCTGGTGGCATCGGTTCGACAACGTCACGGCCAGCAGCAACAAGACATTCCTGGGCTGGGAACACGCGCCCAAACCCTGTGAGTCGTTCACGCTGACACAACTGGTCATCCATCGGTTTCGCGTGACCGACCAGGACGACGCCCTCGAACTGAACAGCAATGGCGGGTTTTACACCGCCGATGCCAACGCCAGTATCTACAACGAAACCAATGAAGTGCGGATGTACCCCAGCAAGGTGCTCGCCGACCTGTGGGAGCTGAACTTCAGTGACCGCTACCTGAACAGATTCAATGCATTCTGGGCCACGCATTTCGATGACTACCGGGCCCTGGCCAAATGTAACTACCTCAGTAAAGCCATCGAGGCGTGCGAGAGCGGGCAGCTGGGGGAAGACGACTTCCAGACCGTCGTCAGGGCCGCCGTCGGCGACACGCCCTGGCCTATCACCCTGGCGACCCTGCAGGCGCAAAACACCGTGCCTGCGGACCTGCAAGTCGGTGCGCTGGATGTCGCAGGCCATGTCGCCACCGACATCCTGCGCATCGTCGACCGCAACGGTCGGCAAATCACCTACGTACCTGGCGCAGCCACACCTTTCCACGTGCACCCGACGCCCACCGACATGCACTGGTGGATGCTGCTGCAGATGAACGAAGAGCAGGCCCGCAGCGAATTCATGACCCATTTCCCGCTGTCTGTGCGCAAGGAGGTCCACGACAACATTACCCCGCTGATGAACCAGCTGGTCGGCACCTGGGGCAAATACGATCACCACCTGATCAATCAGAAAAACATCACCGTCAGCGGCGACGTGTTCACCTGGCAGAGCCGGGCCGTGCAAGGCGCGATGCTGGAGGAAGCCAACCTTACCCTGGTGACCAATGGGCAAATGCGCGAACACCTGTGGCTGGGTTATCTGACTGTGGGCCTAAAGGTCTTCGGCCCGTTGGCGGTTCTCGGCTGGCCCATCGCCTTGCCCGTGATCGGGGCCAGCATCGCCGCGATGGGTTTGAACATCGACAAGGCGGTCAATGGCAGAACGGCGGCGGAGCGCAAGGCAGGCGTGATTGGCGCGGTGCTCGCTGGCATCAATGTGCTGTTCAATGTTCCGCTGCTCAGGGAAGCGAGTGTGTTGGACGAAGCCGGGGCTGCGGCTGAAGCGGCTGAAGCAGCCGAGACGGCGGACCTGGACAAGACGCTCGACCCGGAGGAATCCGCGGAACCGCGCGCGACCGATGAATCAGAGGAAGGTCCTCTGCAACCTGATGTATTACCGACCCTGCCCGACGAGACCGGGAATGCGTTTGAAGTGCCAGAGCATTGGCAAAGCAATGAACTCCTCGAAAGCTACACCATGGCCACCAGCGGGAAATACCAGGGTATCTACACCCTGAACTCAAATCCTCCCCACGCCATCCTGATCAACGAACAGGCTTACTACGTGCGTTACGAGGCTGACGTCAATGGCGGCGGCACCTGGGCCATCATCGACCCGCAAAACCCCAACGCCTTTACGGGCTCGATTCCTGTACGCCTGAATGCCGAGGGTGAATGGGAGCTGGCACCGAAACTTCGTTTGACCGCCGGCGGTAAAGGCCCCAGCAAGCCCGCCTCTGGCAAGCCTGGCGCCAGTAAGCCTGGCCCCAGCGAGCCTGTTCCCGGCCCCTCCCGGCCCAGGGCTCCGGTGCTGCCCAAAAATGATCTCTCGCACTTGACCCGCTACGATTCCCCCAACGGCCGCTCGCTGAACCACCTTGCGTTGGGAGAACCGGAAACCCATATAAAAATCGTCAGCATGCATGGAGGGCAAATCAGAGGAATCTCCTCCTATGAACAATATGTTGCCGGGCGTCGCACAATGCTGGTCAGGGATGCCATCGGATTCCAGGCACCCAAGGACTTTTTCGCCTCGCTGCCGCCCCGGCCGGTCCAGCCCGTGATCACGCCAGCCACAACCGTTACCGAACTCATCGAGAAGATATACGACGCAGCACCGGGGCTGGTGGTCGGTGAAAGTCAGGATCGCATCGCCAGCATGCGGTTTCTGATCGAAAACATGCCGACGCTGGCCAGGCAAGGCGTCAAGACGATCTACATGCATCGTCTGCTCAACGACTTCAGTCAAATCGACCTGAACAAATTCGCCGAGACCGGGCAGATGGAGGGCATGCTGGAGAAGTACCTGACAAAACTGCCAGGCGATCCTGCAGGACAGTTCACGCCACTGGAGGTCGTCAAAACAGCCCAACAGAACGGCATTCGAATCCAGGCCACCGACTGCCTGGCAAGTTATCGCTATGTAGACGCGACCATGAGCGCCGTAGCACGGCAATCCGTCAAGACCTACCTCACCCACACCATCATGCAGGCCACCCAAGCCCGCAACGGCGGCGGAAAATGGCTGGTGCTCACCGACCAGGAGAGTACCAACACCTTCAGGGGAATGGCCGGCATCAGCGAAACCGAGGGGGGTATCGGTTTGCGCATCGAAGAGGTACGACCCGATCAGAGCCTGCACCTGGACATCGACCATGGCATCGATGTAGGCCATGACATTGCGGGGATTCCTGGCCAGATGCGCGGCAATACCAACACCCTGTATGCCGACATCAACCTGCAAATGCCGACGCCGTTCATTCAACGAACGCCGGAGCAGATCAAACATCTGCTGTTGCGCCAAGGCATGTTCACCATTGAAGGGCCGGAGGATTCCCTGACGCTGATTCATCGCAGCCGCACCAACCAGATTGTGCGAACGACAATCGAACGGACGATGGATAACGGTTTTCGGATCAACCGACCTGCCTGGGCCGACGTGCATCAGGTCACCTACGCGAATCTGCTCAGCCTCGCCCACGCACTCAACCGCATGGGCCTGACGCTGGAAGGTCGACTGCCCTCTGTAGCGGCCTGATACGCAAAAGGCCCCGTGAATTCGCATTCACGGGGCCTTTGCGGTGTTACAGGCGATCAGTCAGAGCGGGATCATTCCCACTCGATCGTCGCTGGCGGCTTGCTCGACACGTCGTAGGTGACGCGGGAGATGCCTTCGATTTCATTGATGATGCGGCCGCTGACGGTTTCCAGCAGTTCGTAAGGCAGGTGTGCCCAACGCGCGGTCATGAAGTCGATGGTTTCCACGGCACGCAGGGCCACGACCCAGGCGTAACGACGGCCATCACCGACCACGCCAACCGATTTCACCGGCTGGAACACCACGAATGCCTGGCTGACCTTGTGGTACCAGTCGGCCTTGCGCAGTTCTTCGATGAAGATGTGGTCGGCACGACGCAGCAGGTCGGCGTATTCCTTCTTCACTTCACCCAGGATACGCACACCCAGGCCCGGACCCGGGAACGGGTGACGGTAGACCATGTCGTACGGCAGGCCGAGTTCCAGGCCCAGACGACGGACTTCGTCCTTGAACAGCTCGCGCAGCGGCTCGACCAGTTTCAGGTTCATTTCTTCCGGCAGGCCGCCCACGTTGTGGTGCGACTTGATCACGTGGGCCTTGCCGCTTTTCGCGCCAGCCGACTCGATCACGTCCGGGTAGATGGTGCCCTGGGCCAGGTACTTGATGTTTTCCAGTTTGTTGGACTGGGCATCGAACACGTCGATGAAGGTACGGCCGATGATCTTGCGCTTCTTCTCAGGGTCGGACTCGCCGGCCAGGTTGTCGAGGAACTGGTCCTCGGCGTTGGCGCGGATCACCTTGACGCCCATGTTCTCGGCGAACATGGCCATCACTTGCTCGCCTTCGTGCAGGCGCAGCAGGCCGTTGTCGACGAAGACGCAGGTCAGCTGGTCGCCGATGGCCTTGTGCAGCAGCGCGGCAACCACGGAGGAGTCAACGCCGCCGGACAGGCCGAGCAGTACGTTGTCGGTGCCAACCTGGGCGCGAACCTGGGCGATGGCGTCTTCAGCGATCTTCGACGGGGTCCACAGCGCTTCGCACTCGCAGATGTCGAGGATGAAGCGCGACAGGATGCGACCGCCCTGCTTGGTGTGGGTCACTTCCGGGTGGAACTGCACGCCGTAGTAGCGACGCTCGTCGCTGAACATGCCGGCGATCGGGCAGCTCGGAGTGCTGGCCAGGATGTGGAAGTCTTCCGGCATGCGGGTAACTTTGTCACCGTGGCTCATCCATACGTCGAGGCCAAACAGGCCGTCGGCGTCGATGTGGTCTTCGATGCCGTCGAGCAGGCGGCTCTTGCCGACCACGTCGACACGGGCGTAACCGAACTCACGCAGTTCGGAACCTTCAACCTTGCCGCCCAATTGCTCGGCCATGGTCTGCATGCCGTAGCAGATACCGAAGACCGGCACGCCCAGGTCCCACACCGCTTGCGGTGCGCGAGGGCTGTCGGCGACGTGTACGGACTCGGGGCCGCCGGCGAGGATGATCCCTTTTGGCGCGAATTCGCGAATCGCTTCGTCATCCATGTCGAACGGGTGCAGTTCGCAGTACACGCCGATTTCACGCACGCGGCGGGCGATCAGCTGGGTGTACTGGGAACCGAAGTCGAGGATCAGGATGCGGTGGGCGTGAATATCGAGGGCCATGATTCAGTCTCGTCTAAGTCATTCAGAAACAGTCGTGATTCAGAAACAACTCGGGGCTGAATAATACAGCCCCGGTTGCTTAACTTTTTACTTGAAGGCTCAACCTACGCGGTAGTTTGGCGCTTCCTTGGTGATCTGCACGTCGTGGACGTGGGACTCGGCCATGCCAGCGCCGGTGATCCGTACGAACTCAGGCTTGGTGCGCATCTCTTCGATGTTGGCGCTACCGGTGTAGCCCATCGAGGAACGCAGGCCACCCATCAACTGGTGGATGATCGCGCTCAGGGTGCCCTTGTACGGAACACGCCCTTCGATACCTTCCGGAACCAGCTTCTCGGCGCCTGCCGAGGAGTCCTGGAAGTAACGGTCGGAGGAACCTTGGGCCTGGGACATGGCGCCCAGCGAACCCATGCCGCGGTAAGCCTTGTACGAACGGCCCTGGAACAGTTCGATCTCGCCCGGCGCTTCTTCGGTACCGGCGAACATCGAGCCCATCATCACGCAGGAAGCACCGGCCACGATGGCCTTGGACAGGTCACCGGAGAAACGGATGCCGCCGTCGGCGATCAACGGAACGCCAGTGCCTTCGAGGGCAGCGGCGACGTTGGCGATGGCACTGATTTGCGGCACGCCGACACCAGCGACGATACGGGTGGTGCAGATCGAGCCAGGGCCGATACCGACCTTGACTGCATCAGCGCCAGCTTCGGCCAAGGCCTTGGCGGCAGCGCCGGTGGCGATGTTGCCGCCGATCACCTGCACTTCAGGGAAGTTCTCTTTAACCCAGCGAACGCGGTCGATCACGCCTTTGGAGTGACCGTGGGCGGTGTCGACCACCACCACGTCAACACCGGCATTGACCAGGGCCGCGACGCGGTCACCGGTGTCTTTACCGGTACCGACGGCAGCACCCACGCGCAGACGACCTTGATCATCCTTGCTGGCCAACGGGTAAGCCTTGGCTTTTTCGATGTCGTTGACGGTCATCATGCCTTTGAGGGCGAACTTGTCGTCGACGATCAGCACGCGTTCGATGCGGTGCTTGTGCAGCAGCTCGCGAACGTCGTTCTTGTCGGCGCCTTCCTTGACCGTGACCAGGCGCTCTTTAGGCGTCATCACTTCACGGACAGAGGCTTCCAGACGGTTTTCGAAACGCACGTCACGGGAAGTGACGATGCCGACCAGGTCGCCATTGTGCAGCACCGGAACGCCGGAGATGTTGTGCAGGCGGGTCAGTTCGAACAACTCGCGCACGGTGGCGTCGGCGTCGATGGTGATCGGATCCTTGACCACACCGGCTTCGTAACGCTTGACCTTGCGCACTTCGGCAGCTTGCTGCTCGATGGTCATGTTCTTGTGGATAATGCCGATACCACCTTCCTGAGCCATGGCGATTGCCAGACGGGCTTCAGTGACGGTGTCCATGGCGGCGGAAACCAGTGGAATATTCAGCTCGATGCCACGGGTAAGGCGGGTCTTGAGACTGACTTCGTTAGGAAGCACCTCGGAATAACCGGGCACTAGGAGAATGTCGTCGAATGTCAGAGCTTCTTGGCTGATACGCAGCATCGCGGGGGCTCCCGAGCGGGAAAATGGAAGCGCGCCATTATAGTCACACACCCCCTCGGGTTCAATGTAAAACTCTGTCTATTATCAACCTAATAGATATACGGAACATATCGCCCCCTGCATGCGCTCAGAGTTCGACCTTCACCCAACTCACCGGCTGATCCAGCCAATCGGCAAATTCGTCGAGAAAGCTCTGCTTGAACCCCGCCTCGGCCCAGTTGTTGAAAATGAAGCCCAGGTTGGAAAAGCCGCACTCCTGCAGGAACAGAAAGCCGTTGATGTCATCTTCATGCCCGCATTCAGGGCAGGTGAAGTTATCGGTACGCCCAGGCATCCAGTCTTCGAGGCTTTCAAACAGCGCTTCACCGATTTCCTTGCGACACTCGGCACAACCGGCCTCGCCAAGAAACCCCTTGGCCGGCGTATAGATGCAGCGCTTGGTGACGACCTCCAGGCCATTGATCGGTTCACCGAACGGCAGGGCTTGCGGGTGCAGGACCACTGCCCGGGCGCCATCGGCGATGGCGTGGGCCATGCGATTGCCGGTGCGGCCACAGGTGGTCAGCTCTTCGTTGATGATGTTCTTGCGCACCAGCCAACGCACGATCGCCCGGGCCCGTGGCTCATGCACCGGCAGTGTGGAAATTTTCGGGACAATGATGCTTTGGGAATTCATGGGGCGGCCTACTGTAACGCTTTGAAAGAATCCCGGCAGCTTAAGCCCAAGGCTTCAGAGGTCAAGTACTCAAGTAACGCCCGATCAAGGCGATACCGCTGGCCAGGACCAGCCAGGTCACCAGTCGCACGAACGCCTCGCGTGACAACTTCATGGTCAACCGTCGCCCGATCCACAGGCCCAGTGCCATGGCCGGCAGCAAACACAGCGCCAGCACCAACAAGGGTAGCTCGGCATAGACACCCGCGACAATGAACAGGCTCAGGCGCACCACCGTGCTGCAACTGATCAGCGCACTCTGGGTCGCGCGAGCCGCCTCCTTGGGCAAGCGGCTGTTCAAATAGATCGCATAGAGAAAACCACCACTGCCAAACAACGCCCCGAACATCCCGCCCACGGTGCCCATCGGCAATGCCCAGGCGACAGACAACTGCGACGGGCGGGTTTTGATCCACAGGCTGTAGATGGCATAGAGACTGATGAACAGCCCCATCAACAGCAGCAACAGATCGGACTTGAGGTTCAAAAGGAAGATCACGCCCAGCGTGCAACCCACGGCCATGCAGGGCAGTAATCGCAACAGTTCAGGCTTGGCGACATCACGTCGCGAGGGCAACAGATTGCCGAATGCCGCGACAAAATCCAGCAACACCAGCAACGGCACAATCTTCGACAGTGGCATGAACAGGATCAGTATCGGCCCGGCCACCAGCGCCGTGCCGAAACCGGCAATGCCGAACACGATGTAGGCCAGGGCGATGCCCAAACCGATTACCAGCCAGTCCGTGGCGCCGAATGGCCATTGGCTCATCAACTCAAGCACATTAATTCCCCAGTCATCCATGAATCGCGAAGCAGACTCTACTCCTGTAGGAGCGAGCCTGCTCGCGATAGACCTGAGGGCGACGCGTTCATCCAGACACAACGCGTTACCGTTAACGTCCATCGCGAGCAGGCTCGCTCCTACAGGGGATCGTGCATTCGGTTGGAGAATGCCTTTATCATGCGCCCCATGATTAAAGATCCCTTTGCAAGACTCGGCCTGGATCGCGAAGTCCTGACCGTCAGCCAGCTCAACGGCCGCGCGCGGGTGTTGCTTGAAGACGTTTTCAGCAACATCTGGGTCGAAGGCGAAATCTCCAACCTCGCCCGGCCGGCGTCGGGCCACGTGTATTTCACCCTCAAGGACAGCGGCGCCCAGGTGCGTTGCGCGCTGTTCCGACAAAACGCCGCGCGCGTGCGTCAAGCGCTGAAGGATGGCCTGGCCGTCAAGGTACGCGGCAAAGTCTCGTTGTTCGAGGGCCGCGGTGATTACCAACTGATCCTCGATACGGTGGAGCCGGCCGGTGATGGGGCGTTGCGCCTGGCTTTCGATGCCCTTAAAGAAAAACTCAGCGCCGAAGGCCTGTTCAGCGCCGAACGCAAAGTGCCGCTGCCGGCGCATCCGCAGCGAATCGGCATCATCAGCTCGCCCACCGGTGCGGTCATCCGCGACATCATCAGCGTGTTCCGCCGCCGCGCGCCGCAGGTGCAACTGACCCTGATCCCCACCGCCGTGCAGGGTCGCGAAGCCACCGCGCAGATAGTCCGCGCATTGAAACTGGCGGATGCCCGCGGCTTCGACGCGTTGATCCTGGCCCGCGGTGGCGGTTCGCTGGAAGACCTCTGGTGCTTCAACGAAGAAGCCGTGGCGCGCGCGGTGGACGCCTGCGTGACGCCGATCGTCAGCGCCGTCGGCCATGAAACCGACGTCTCCATCAGTGACTTCGTCGCCGACGTCCGCGCGCCCACACCATCGGCCGCCGCCGAACTGCTGGCACCGGATTCCAGCGACCTGGTACGCCGGGTCGAAAGCCTGCACCGGCGCCTGGTGATGCGCATGCGCGATCGCCTGATGCGTGATCGGCTGCGCCTGGAAGGTATCTCTCGCCGACTGCGACATCCCGGCGAACGCCTGCGCCAGCAAGCGCAACGCCTGGATGACCTGGACATGCGCATGCGCCGCGCTTTCGAACGCAGCCTCAACACCCGTCGTGAGCGGCTGATCCGCCTGGAAACCCGCCTGGCCGCGCAACATCCGGGCCGGCAATTGGCGATGCTGCGCCAACGTCTCGACAGCCTCGCCGAACGCTTGCCCCGCGCCATCCGCGAGGGCCTGAAGAACCGTCGCATGCAACTGCAGAGCCAGATGCAAACACTGCACGTGGTCAGCCCCCTCGCGACCCTCGGCCGTGGCTACAGCATCTTGCTCGACGAGCGTGGCAATGCGATCCGCAACGCCGCTCAGACCCACACCGGCCAGCGCCTGAAGGCCAAACTGGGTGAAGGCGAACTGCAGGTGCGGGTCGAAGACAATCACCTGACGCCCGTCACCCTTTCCTTACTGGACTGATCCATGCCGCGTTTTCTAGCTCCGCTGCTGTTGCTGTGCCTGACCTTCAATGCCCACGCTGACAGTTACATCACCCGCCTGTTGAACAAACCGGTGCCGGGGGGCGTGGCCGTGGTCGACCTGGGCGCTGCCGCACAAGCGCCGAAAGCCAGTTATCAGGGCAAACCGGTGCTGGTGATCAAGGAACAGAACAACTGGCTGGCGATTGTCGGCGTGCCGCTCACGGTCAAGCCGGGTGCCCAGTCCATCAGCAGCGGTGGGCGCAGCCTGGGTTTCACCGTCGGCAACAAGAAATACCCGGAACAGCGCATCACCCTCAAGAATACCCAGCAGGTCAATCCTGACCCCGACAACCTCAAGCGCATCGAGCGCGAACTGGCCGAGCAGATCGCTGCCTACCGCACTTTCAGCCCGAATACGCCGAGTAACGTGCTGTTGGACAAACCGGTGAACGGTCCGCTGTCGAGCAAGTTCGGCGTGCGCCGGTTCTTCAACGGTGAAGAGCGTAACCCTCACTCAGGCCTGGATTTCGCCGTGCCTGCCGGTACGCCGATCAAGACCCCGGCCGCCGGCAAGGTGATCTTGATTGGTAACTACTTCTTCAATGGCAACACGGTTTTTGTCGACCATGGCCAGGGCTTTATCAGCATGTTCTGCCATATGTCGAAGATCGATGTGAAGGTTGGGCAGCAGCTGGCGCGTGGTGGCGTGGTTGGCAAGGTGGGTGCGACGGGGCGGGCGACCGGGTCGCATATGCACTGGAATGTCAGCTTGAATGATGCGCGGGTGGATCCGGCGATTTTTATCGGGGCGTTTCAGCCTTGATCCGTTACATGGCTGATGGCCCCTTCGCGGGCAAGCCCGCTCCCACAGTGACCGAGGTGAGCATGATTTTTGTGTACAACGCCAATCCCTGTGGGAGCGGGCTTGCCCGCGAAGGCGGCGTCACAGGCGATCATTTACTCGGCATCCAGGTCCTCGATCCCATGAACCTCCCGGTCCGCCAGGCAATGCCTGACCCACTCCTGTGTCTCCGGTGAAAACCAGGTCAACTCCTCCGGCGAGATCAGCTCCCGCGCACACAACCCAAGCAAATGCGAACGTGCTTCATGGCGTGAAAACCTGAAGACGCCAAACGCCCAATACAGTTCTTTTTGCCCGGCCTTGAGCAATTCCTCACTGGCGTCGATCCGCTCGTAGGGCGCAATACTCTTGTCCAGCACGATCTTTTCAACGTCGGTCATGATCCGGGTGCACATCCGCTCATGGGCCACCGGACGCAATACGCAATACTGTTTCCAATCGGACTCGTTCATTGCCGTCTCCCGCTTGCCCGTCGAGGCTTTAAAGAAGAATAGCCCCCGAAGCGAGGCCTCGACGCGCAAAGCGCCGATTGCGCATCGTTCAAACCTTGCGCAAACATCCTGAAGATCAGACTTATGCAGAGCAATAAAATCTCGATAAATACGGCCTAAAGAGGATTCCTCTCAATTTTTTTCCACTGCTTGCCATCCTTCCCCCCCGCGGTTAGGGTTGAAGGCATGAAAACCTCTCACACCCTCATTCAGCTTCGTCAGCACCGCAGTTTGTGCCTTGTCAGCGCACGACTGCCGGGCTGAATCGCGGCGCCTCATCCCAAGCGTTACTCCAAGAACATTTTGATCCACCGGCAGGCCGCCTTTTTTCGGCCCACACAATAAGGATTTCCCGATGAGCATGCTCAAAGACCCGTCTTCGAAATACCGCGCGTTCCCGACCATCGATCTCCCGGACCGCACCTGGCCATCGAAGACCATCACCGCCGCGCCGATCTGGTGTAGCTCCGATCTGCGCGATGGGAACCAGTCGCTGATCGAACCGATGGACGCCGTCAAGAAGCTGCGCTTTTGGAAAACCCTGGTGCAGGTCGGCGTGAAGGAAATCGAAGCGTCGTTCCCGGCCGCTTCGCAAACCGACTTCGACTTCGTGCGCACACTGATCGAAGGCAACCACATCCCGGACGACACCACCATCCAGGTGCTGACCCAAGGCCGTGAAGACCTGATCGAGCGCACCTTCGAATCCCTGCGTGGGGCGAAGAAAGCCATCGTTCACCTGTACAACGCCACCTCCCCTTCCTTCCGTCGTATTGTCTTCAACCAGGACAAGGACGGAATCAAGGAAATCGCCGTGAGCGCGGCCAAGCTGTTCGTGAAATACGCCGCCCAGCAGCCGGAAACCCAGTGGACCTTCCAATACTCGCCAGAGACCTTCAGCGCCACCGAACTGGATTTCGCCAAGGAAGTCTGTGATGCGGTGATCGAAGTCTGGAACCCGACGCCCGAGCACAAGATGATCCTCAACCTGCCGGCCACCGTCGAATGCGCGACCCCGAACATCTATGCCGACCAGATCGAATGGTTCGGCCGTCACATCAACCGTCGTGACAGTGTGATCATCAGCCTGCACACCCACAACGACCGTGGCACCGGCGTGGCCGCCACTGAGCTGGGCCTGATGGCTGGCGCCGATCGCGTCGAAGGCTGCCTGTTCGGCAACGGCGAGCGCACCGGCAACGTCGACCTGGTGACCGTGGCCCTGAACATGTACACCCAGGGCTTGAACCCTGAGCTGGACTTCTCCGACATCGACGGCGTGCGCAAGGTCGTCGAAGAGTGCAACCAGATTCAGGTTCACCCGCGTCACCCGTACGTTGGCGACCTGGTGCACACCGCATTCTCCGGCTCGCACCAGGACGCGATCCGCAAGGGTTTCGCCCAGCAAAAATCCGATGCCCTGTGGGAAGTGCCGTACCTGCCGATCGACCCGGCCGACATCGGCCGCAGCTACGAGGCGGTCATCCGCGTCAACAGCCAGTCGGGCAAGGGCGGCATCGCTTACCTGTTGGAACAGGAATACGGCATCAGCCTGCCGCGTCGCATGCAGATCGAATTCAGCCAGGTCGTGCAGCGTGAAACCGATCGCCTGGGCCTGGAAATGACCGCCCAGCAAATCCACGCGCTGCTGCACAGCGAGTACTTGCAAGCCAACACCCCGTACGCGCTGGTCAGCCATCGCCTGCAGGAAGAAAACGGCCACAGCGCCGTCGAAGTGGAAGTGGCCAGCAAAGGCCAGGGCGAAACCAACCTGCACTGGCGCGGCAAGGGCAACGGCGCCCTGGAAGCACTGGTGGCCGGCCTGCCGATCCCGGTGGAAATCATGGACTACAACGAACACGCCATCGGCGCGGGCACCAATGCCAAGGCTGCGGCCTACATTGAACTGCGAGTGAATGGCGAGCGTGCGGTGCACGGCGTGGGAATCGATGAAAACATCACCACCGCCAGCTTCAAGGCCCTGTTCAGCGCGCTGAACCGCTCGCTGAGCCAGCCGGAAGCGAAAGCGGCGTAATCAGCCTTCGCTGAAATGCAAAAGGCCCCGGGGGAGAACCTCGGGGCCTTTTTGTTTGCCAGTTGATCATTCCCACGCTCTGCGTGGGAACGATCGGTCAGGTGAACTCGAAGGTATCGGCATCCAGATTCGCCGGAAACCGTGTGCGATAAGCCGCCAGTTCCGCCGCATCCAGCATCACCTTGAACACCCCGTCCGCCTCCCCTGCGCTTAGCAATGTCTCGCCCTGGAAATCCAGCACCTGGCTGTCCCCGGTATACGCAAAGCCTTTGCCATCGGTGCCGACGCGGTTAACCGCTGCCACGTAGCACAGGTTCTCGATCGCCCGTGCCGGCAGCAATCTATTCCAGTGCTGACGCCGTGCACCCGGCCAGTTCGCCGTGTACAGCAGCAAGTCCGTGTCCTGCGGGTCACGGCTCCACACCGGAAAGCGCAGGTCGTAGCAAATCAGCGGCCGTACCCGCCAGCCCTTGAGCTCGAACTGCACCTGGCGCTCGCCCGGGGTGTAGTGATTGTGCTCGCCGGCCATGCGGAACAGGTGACGCTTGTCGTAGTGCCACACTTCGCCGTCCGGCCGTGCCCACAACAGGCGGTTGCGATGGCTGCCATCAGCGGCCTGCACGATCACGCTACCGGTGATCACCGCATCGAATTTTGCCGCCTGCGTCCGCAGCCATTTGCTGGTCGGTCCATTTTCGGCTTCGGCGAGGGTCTCTGAGTCCATCGAAAAACCGGTGGTGAACATCTCCGGCAGAATGATCAGGTCCGCGCCGCGAGCCTGTTCCAGCAAGGGTTCGAAATGCTCCAGGTTGGCCTGGCGATCATGCCAGGCCAGGGTGGTCTGGATCAGTGCAACGGTCAGGTTTGGCAGCGCACTCAGATCACGCATAGTTTTTCCGCTGCTTCACGCAGGGTCTCCTCACGTTTGGCAAAGCACAGGCGCACCAGGCGCTGGCCAACCGGTGGCGTCTGGTAGAACACCGAGATCGGGATGCTCGCAACGCCATGTTCACGGGTCATCCACAGGGCCATCTCGACGTCGTTGAGGTCAGGACGGATCTGCGAGTAATCGACCAACTGGAAATACGTACCGGCTACCCGGGTGAAACTGAAGCGCGAGGGCGCCAACAGATCGCAGAACAGGTCACGCTTGGCCTGATAGAACGCCGGCAACTCTTCCACGTGCTCCGGGTGTTCGGCCATGAAGTCGGCCAAGGCATATTGCAGTGGTGTGACGCCGCAGAAATTCACGTACTGGTGCACCTTGCGCAACTCTGCCGTCAGGGCCGGCGGCGCGACCACGTAGCCGGTTTTCCAGCCGGTGACGTGGTAGGTCTTGCCGAAGGAACTGACCACGAAGGCGCGCTGATACAGCTCTTCATGGGCCAGCACACTGACATGGGGCACACCGTCATAGACCAGGTGTTCGTAGACCTCATCGCTGATCACATAGATGTCGCGATCGCGGATCAACGCCGCCAGTTGGTCCAGCTCGGCACGGTTGATCAGTGCGCCGCTGGGATTGTGCGGGGTATTGAGGATGATCATGCGCGTGCGCGGACTCAGTGCCTGGGCGAGCTTCTGGAAGTCGATGCTGAAGTCGTCCAGCCCCAGTTGCACGTGAACACAACGGCCACCAGCCAGTTCGACCGAGGGCTCGTAACTGTCGTAAGCCGGATCGAACACGATGACTTCGTCACCGCTATGGATAACGGCCTGAATGGCGCAGAAAATCGCCTCGGTCGCACCGGGCGTCACGGTCACTTCGCTGTCCACATCGACGGTGACGCCGTAGCTGCGGGCGATTTTCGCCACGATCTGCTGACGCAGTACCGGCAAACCGGTCATTGGCGAGTATTGGTTGTGGCCATTGGCAATATGCCGACCGACCGCATCGCACAGGGCCTGCGGTGCAGCGAAATCAGGAAAACCCTGGGACAGGTTAATCGCCCCGGTTTGCGCCGCGAGCTGAGACATCTGCGTGAAGATGGTGATGCCGACATTCGGCAGCTTACTGGTGATCATCGAGGACTCCCTGCTCTACACCCGGCTCTAACGGCGGCGCGGGAGAGCCCGAGGATAGCCCAAACGGCGCGCATAAAAAAAGGGCGCCAAAAGCGCCCTTCTTCAAGCTGATCGTTCCCACGCGGAGCGTGGGAACGATCAAAACCGCAGATCAGCGCTTGTCGCGGCGCTTCTTGTCGGCCTTCTTGTGGTGCGACATCAAGCGACGCTTCTTGTTGACCTGGCGGTCGGTCAGCGAGTTCTTGTTGCCTTCGTACGGGTTCTCGCCGCCCTTGAACTCGATGCGGATCGGTGTACCGACCAGCTTCAAGACACGGCGGTAAGTGTTTTCCAGGTAACGCACGTAAGACTTCGGCACCTTCTCGATCTGGTTACCGTGGATCACGATGATCGGCGGGTTCGCACCACCCAAGTGGGCGTAACGCAGCTTGATCCGGCGGTTGTTGACCATCGGTGGCGCGTGCTCGCCAACTGCGTCTTCCAGGATCTGGGTCAGGCGGTTGGTTGGCCAGCGGGTGACCGCGGACTTGAACGAGTTCTGCACCGAGGCGTAGAGGTTGCCCACGCCAGTGCCGTGCAGTGCCGAGATGAAGTGGATGTCGGCGTAGTCAACGAAGAACAGTCGACGTTGCAGCTCGACCTTCACGAAGTCACGCTCGCTCGGCGTCATGCCGTCCCACTTGTTGATCGCGATGACCAGCGCACGACCCGACTCGATGGCAAAGCCCAGCAGGTTGAGGTCGTGGTCGACCACACCTTCGCGGGCGTCCATCACGAAGATCACCACGTTGGCGTCTTTGATCGCTTGCAGGGTTTTGACCACGGAGAACTTTTCGACTTCTTCGTGGATCTTGCCGCGCTTGCGCACACCGGCGGTGTCGATCAGCGTGTACTTCTCGTCGTTACGCTCGAACGGGATGTAGATACTGTCGCGGGTGGTGCCGGGTTGGTCATACACGATTACCCGGTCTTCACCGAGCATGCGGTTGACCAGGGTCGACTTGCCAACATTCGGGCGACCGATGATGGCGATCTTGATCCCGTCTTTTTCGCTCGGACCAGGAATGCGCTTGGCTTCCTCGCCTTCGGCGACGTCCTCTTCCTCGCCTTCTTCCGGCTCTTCTGCGTCTTTAGGGAACTCGCTCAGGGCGATTTCCAGCATCTGGGTGATGCCACGACCATGAGCACCGGCGATCGGGATCGCGTGGCCCATGCCCAACGGAGCGAACTCGGCGCGGGCCATGTCAGGGTCGATGTTGTCGACCTTGTTGGCGACCACGTAGGAACGCTTGTTACGTTTGCGCAAATGCTCGGCGATCATCTGATCGGCGGCGGTGAAACCGGCCTTGGCATCTACCAGGAACAGAACAACATCCGCTTCTTCAATGGCCAGCAGCGACTGCTCGGCCATTTTTTCGTCCATACCATGCTCGTCACCGGAGATACCGCCGGTGTCGACCAGAATGTAGGAACGCCCTTGCCACTTGGCCTCACCGTATTGGCGATCACGGGTCAGACCGGACAAGTCGCCGACGATGGCGTCGCGAGTCCTGGTCAGGCGGTTGAACAAGGTGGACTTGCCGACGTTCGGTCGGCCCACCAGGGCGATTACGGGAACCATGCGGCTCTCCACTTCGTTATTTCAGAAAATACAAAAGCCGCTGCGAGGCAGCGGCTGGTGCTCGGGGCAGCGCCTGTAAGCGCTGCGAGCCCCGCAGAACAGGGCCGCTTGGGGATTAACCCCAAGCATAGTCAAAGCTTTACTTGATGGTCAGGGCTTCCAGCTTGCCACTGTTGCCATACACATAAATCGTGTCACCCACCACCAGCGGACGCGCGCGCAGGCCGTCGCTGTCGATGCGCTCACGGCCGACGAATCGACCGTCTACCTGACTCAACAGGTGCAGGTAACCTTCCAGGTCACCCACTGCAACGTAGCTGGAGAACACTTCCGGAGCCGACAGTTGGCGGCGGGCCAGCGAATCGTTGCTCCACAAGGCTGTGGTGGAACGCTCGTCGACGCCTTCAACGGTGCCCGAAGACAGACTCACGTAGACGCTGCCGAAACCCTGGGCGACACCGGCGTAGCTGGAAGCATCACGCTGCCACAGCTGACGGCCGCTTTGCAGGTCCAGTGCCGCAACGCGACCCTGGTAGCTGGCGACATAGATGGTCTCGCCGGACAACAGCAAGCCGCCGTCGATGTCGACCACGCGTTCCAGTTCCGAACGACCTTGCGGGATCGCTACACGCTGTTCCCACACCGGCACGCCGTTGGAAATGTCGAGAGCGACCACCTTACCGGTCGAGAAGCCAGCCACCGCGAGGCGGTTGGTCACGATCGGTGCGCTGGTACCGCGCAGGGTCAGTACCGCAGGCGTGCTGTCATACAACCAGCGCTGGTTGCCGGTAGCGGCATCCAGACCGATCAAACGGTCGTCCTGGGTCTGGACCACGACCACATCGCCATTGTTGGCTGGCGGTGCGAGGACTTCACTGGACACGCGAGCGCGCCATTTCTCTTCGCCGTTGATGGCGTCCAGGGCAACGATTTCACCCTTGATCGTACCGATCGTCAGCAGACCGTAACCCACGCCAACGGCGCCGGAAACAGGCAGTTCGAGATCTTTCTTCCACTTGACGTCGCCGTTGCTGCGATCCAGCGCCATCACCACACCGGTGACATCGGCGGCATAGATGGTATCGCCATCGATGGCCGGAACCAGCATGTTGTAGGTTTCGCCCTGACCGTCACCGATCGAACGACTCCACTGCTTTTGCAGGACCACTTCTTCCTTGAAGTCAGTCAACTCGGCCGGTGGCAATTCTTTCTTGCTGTTGCTGCTGCAACCCGCGGCCAAAATGGCCAGGGCCAGCAATGCTGCATGCTTCCAACGGATCACGTCACGCATCCCCTTTGGCCAGGTCGTCCAGCTTGATTTGCAGGCCACCGACCGCCGCTTCATCCGACAGTGCCGCCTTGGCTTTTTGATACGCCGCGTGCGCTTCGTCGGTACGACCCAGCTGCACCAGCAGGTCGCCCTTGAGTTCTTCACGAGTGGCCAGGAAGGCCTTGTCGGCATCACCTTCCAGCAGCTTCAGGGCTTCATCGACCTTGCTCTGCGCGGCCAGCACCTGCGCCAGGCGCTGACGGGCGATTTCGCCCAGTGCCGGGTTGGCCGGCTTGGCGACGATGGCCTTCAGCTCGTTGGCTGCGTCATCGAGCTTGCCACTGTCGACCGCGACTTTCGCCACGAACAGGCTGCCGTACTGCGCATAGGCACTGCCGCCGAACTCGCTGTTGAGCTTGCCGGCCAGATCCGAGACACGCGCCGCATCCGGCTTGCCATCAGGCGTCAGCGTGGTTTCGAGCAATTGCTGATAGAGCATCGAGGCGCCTTGCGACTGGTTGCTCTGATACTTCTGGAACGCCTGCCAACCGAACACGATGACCAGCGCCAACAGGCCGCCGGTGACCAGGGGCTTGCCGTTGCGTGACCACCATTCCTTAAAATCCGCCAGCTGTTCGTCTTCGGTACTCGACACCCCAATACTCCTTAATCGCTAATTCGGCTGTTAAGACAGCTTCAACCCTGCACGACGCAGGTGGCCAGGTGTGCAGCAAGCGCATCCCAGGCAATGCTTTGTTGTTCGCCCTGGCCACGCAGGGGTTTGAAACCTACCACTTGCTGGGCCATCTCGTCGTCACCGAGGATCAGTGCGTACAGCGCACCGCTCTTGTCGGCCTTCTTGAACTGGCTTTTGAAGCTGCCGGCACCGGCATTCACTTGCAGGCGCAGGTTGGGCAACTGGTCGCGCACGCGCTCGGCCAGGGTCAGGCCAGCCAGCTCGGCAGCTTCACCGAAGGCGCAGAGGTAGACGTCGACCTGACGGGAGATTTCTTCCGGGATCTGCTTCAGGGTTTCCAGCAGCAATACCAGGCGCTCGATGCCCATGGCGAAACCGACGCCGGCAGTAGGCTTGCCGCCCATCTGCTCGACCAGGCCATCGTAACGGCCACCGGCACACACGGTGCCCTGGGCGCCGAGTTTGTCGGTGACCCATTCGAAAACGGTCTTGCTGTAGTAGTCCAGCCCGCGAACCAGCTTCGGGTTGATCACATAAGGAATACCGGCGGCGTCCAGGCGAGCCTTGAGGCCCTCGAAGTGCACGCGGGATTCTTCGTCGAGGTAGTCGGCCATTTTCGGCGCATCGACCAGAATCGCCTGTGTGTCGGCATTCTTGGTGTCCAGGACCCGCAGCGGGTTGGTTTTCAAGCGGCGCTGGCTGTCTTCGTCCAGCTTGTCCAGGTGAGCGGACAGGAACTCGACCAGCGCTTCACGATAACGACCACGGGACTCGCTGGTGCCCAGGCTGTTGAGTTCGAGCTTGACCGCATCGCGGATGCCCAGCTCGCCCCACAGGCGCCAGGTCAGCACGATCAGCTCGGCGTCGATGTCCGGACCGTCGAGGTTGAACACTTCGACACCGATCTGGTGGAACTGACGATAACGGCCTTTCTGCGGACGCTCGTGGCGGAACATCGGGCCGATGTACCAGAGTTTCTGCACCTGGCCACCGCCGGTGATGCCATGTTCGAGCACGGCACGCACGCAGGCTGCGGTGCCTTCAGGACGCAGGGTCAGGGAGTCGCCGTTACGGTCGTCGAAGGTGTACATCTCTTTTTCGACGATGTCGGTCACTTCACCGATGGAGCGCTTGAACAGCTCAGTGAACTCGACGATCGGCATGCGGATCTGCTTGTAACCGTAGTTATCCAGCAGGCGCGAAACGGTGCCTTCGAAATGACGCCACAGGGGGGTCTGTTCGGGCAGGATGTCGTTCATGCCACGAATGGCTTGCAATGACTTGCTCACATTAAATCCTTAAATTCGTTCGGCGCGTCGTCGGCTCAGCCGCGCGCGATAACCGCTGCGTCAGCTTCGACCTTTTCGGCCGCTTTCTGGCGGATCAAGCGTTCAAGCTCATCCACCAGATTGTCATTCGTCAGTTTCTGCGACGGCTTGCCGTCGATGTAAATCAGGTTTGGCGTGCCGCCGGTCAAGCCGATATGGGCTTCCTTGGCTTCGCCCGGCCCGTTGACCACGCAACCGATGACCGCGACGTCCAGCGGCACCAGCAGGTCTTCGAGGCGCCCTTCCAGCTCGTTCATGGTCTTGACCACATCGAAGTTCTGCCGCGAGCAGCTCGGGCAGGCGATGAAGTTGATGCCACGGGAACGCAGATGCAGGGACTTGAGAATGTCGTAGCCGACTTTCACTTCCTCAACCGGGTCAGCCGCCAACGAGATGCGAATGGTATCGCCAATCCCTTCGGCGAGCAGCATACCGAGGCCCACGGCAGATTTCACTGTGCCTGAACGCAAACCACCGGCTTCGGTGATCCCCAGGTGCAGCGGCTGGACGATTTCCTTGGCCAGCAAGCGGTAGGCTTCGACGGCCATGAACACGTCGGAGGCCTTCACGCTGACCTTGAAGTCCTGGAAGTTCAGGCGCTCGAGGTGTTCGACGTGGCGCAACGCCGATTCGACCAGGGCGGCGGGGGTTGGCTCGCCGTATTTTTTCTGCAGGTCTTTTTCCAGAGAGCCGGCGTTCACCCCGATGCGGATCGGAATGCCGCGGTCGCGGGCGGCATCGACCACCGCACGCACACGGTCTTCGCGACCGATGTTGCCCGGGTTGATCCGCAGGCAGTCAACACCCAGTTCGGCCACGCGCAAGGCAATGCGGTAGTCGAAGTGAATGTCGGCGACCAAGGGTACTTTGACAAGCTGCTTGATCTTGCCGAAGGCTTCGGCGGCGTCCATGTCCGGCACGGATACCCGCACGATGTCGACACCCGCGGCTTCCAGGCGATTGATTTGCGCAACGGTCGCAGCGACGTCATTGGTGTCGCTGTTGGTCATGCTTTGCACAGCGATGGGCGCATCGCCGCCAACAGGTACATTACCGACCCAGATCTTGCGCGATTCGCGACGTTTGATTGGAGATTCGCCGTGCATGACTTATTGACCCAACTTCAGGCGAGCAGTCTCGCCACTGGTGAACGGAGCGACATTGACCGCCTGACCGTTGTAGCTGACCTGCGCGCCGCGGGCATAACCCAGGCGCACGGAAAACGGCGGCTTGCCATTGAGGGAAACGCTTTCGCCTTTACGCTTCAGACCGCTCAACAGCACCTTGCCGTTGCCGTCGGTCACCTGGGTCCAGCAGTCGGCGGTGAACTGCAGTTGAACCTGGCCCTGACCAGCCGCCGCAGGCGCTGCTGGTGCTGGTGCTGGAGCCGCAGCGGTTGGCGCTGGAGCAGTTGGAGCAACGGGCGCAGTCACTGCTGGTGCTGCAACAGCAGGAGCAGGAGCAGCCGGGGCTGGCTTCGCAGGTGTGGCAACGAGCGGAGCAGTGGCGGCCGGCGCAACGGGTGCCGGCGCCGGCGTTTCAGTCGGTGCCTGGGTCGCGGTGTCGGCCTGTGGCAATGCCAGGGCCGTTGTAGTTTCAGCCCGGCCCTCGGCGACCGCCTGGTCTTCCGGTTCGTCCAGCGGATGAATCTGGGTGGTGCCGTCGGCGCCTTCGACTTCAACGTGTTCCGGGCTCAGGCTGATCAGGTCCTTGGTGCGCAGCGACGTCTGGTCCTGCCACCAGACAAAACCGCCACCGACCACGGCCACCAGCAACAACAGGCTGACAATGCGCAAAATGGTGTGGGACACGCGCACTGGCTCTTCGATGCGGCCCAGGCTGTGAACGCTGCTGCCCTTGGAGTCGGTACCGGTGGATTGGTCGAACTGCTGGACCAGCACGGCCTGGTCCATGCCGAGCAATTTGGCATAGGCGCGAATATAGCCGCGAGCGAAGGTATGCCCTGGCAGCTTGTCGAAATCACCGGCTTCCAGATTGCTCAGGGAATTGACGGTAAGGTTGAGCTTGAGGGCCACTTCGGCCAGCGACCAGCCATTGCTTTCGCGGGCCTGGCGCAAGGTCTCACCGGGGTTAACGCGATTCGCTGCTACAACTTCGGGATGCGCCGCTTTCATCATTGCTCCGACAGGTATTGCTGATATTCCGGTGTACCGGGATAGAGTCGTTTTAATTGCAGGCCCGCACTGGCGGCCTTGTCGCGATCATCAAACACTTTTGCCAGGCGAATGCCGAGCAATAGACTACGTGCATTTTGCTCGGCAAGCAGGCTAAAACGGTCGTAATAGTCACGCGCGGGCACATAATGCCTGTCTTCGTAAGACAACTCAGCCATTTCCAGCAATGCCCGAGGCTGTTGTCGATTCAAACGCAGGGCTTTTTCCAGTTGTTGCTGGGCCAACTCGCGCTGGCCGAGCATCGAAGCGGTCATGCCGAGGTTCTCGAACACCCGCGAACGCTCAGGATACAGGGTATCGGCCGCGGCCTGTTCGAAGCGCTCGTAGGCTTCCTTGTAACGTTTCTGCTCGAAGAGAAAGCTGCCGTAGTTGTTGAGGATTCGCGCATCGGCGGGACGGGAAGACAGCGCCTTGCGAAAATGCTGGTCAGCCAGCTCCGGCTCCATTTCGGCCTGGAACACCAACCCCAACGCCGCATTGGCGTCCGGGTCCGCGGCGTCCAGATCCAGCGCCTTCTTCAGCGGCACTTTTGCGCGCTCGGTCATGCCTTGTTGCAGATAACCGATGCCCAGTTGCACGTAGGCCTCGCGCGCCTCGTCACGGCCTTTGCTGGTCTTCATCGGGTTGTAGTCGCCCGAAAGCACACAGCCAGCGCACAGGCTGGCCATTAGCAAAAGCAGCGCAAAGCGCAGGGACATGGAGATCCTCTCTTGATTACTTCGCAGCGTTCGAAGCCATATCGTTGTCGGCGTTCAGTTCACGCACGGCGATATAACGTTCGCTGCGACGGGTGCGATCCAGCACCTGCCCTACCAATTGACCACAGGCCGCGTCGATGTCTTCACCACGGGTGGTGCGGACAGTGACGTTGAAACCGGCATGATGAAGCTGATCCTGGAACCGGCGGATGGCGTTGTTGCTCGGCCGCTCGTACCCGGAATGCGGGAACGGGTTGAACGGGATCAAGTTGATCTTGCACGGGATGTTCTTGAGCAGCTCGATCATTTCCACAGCGTGCTCGACCTTGTCATTGACGTCCTTGAGCAAGGTGTACTCGATGGTCAGCACGCGCTTTTCGCCCAGGGACGACATGTAGCGCTGGCACGACTCGAGGAGCATCTTAAGCGGATACTTCTTGTTGATCGGCACCAATTGGTTACGCAATGCGTCATTCGGTGCGTGCAGGGACAACGCCAGGGAGACGTCGATGTGCTTGGACAGCTCATCGATCATCGGCACCACGCCGGAGGTCGACAGGGTTACGCGGCGCTTGGAAATGCCGTAGCCCAGGTCGTCCATCATCAGGTGCATGGCGGCGATGACGTTGTCGAAGTTCAGCAGCGGCTCACCCATGCCCATCATCACCACGTTGGTGATGGCTCGGTCGACGGTCGCCGGGACGCTGCCAAAGGATGTGTTGGCAATCCACACCTGGCCGATGACTTCGGCGGCGGTGAGGTTGCTGTTGAAGCCTTGCTTGCCGGTGGAGCAGAAACTGCAATCCAGGGCACAGCCTGCCTGGGACGAAACGCACAAGGTGCCGCGTTTGCCCTGGGGAATGTACACGGTCTCGACGCAGCTGCCGGACGCCACGCGCACCACCCATTTACGGGTGCCATCGCTGGAGATGTCCTCGCTGACCACTTCCGGACCGCGAACTTCAGCAACAGCCTTGAGCTTTTCGCGCAAGGCCTTGCTGACGTTCGTCATGGCGTCGAAATCATCGACGCCAAAGTGGTGAATCCATTTCATTACCTGACCGGCACGGAAACGCTTCTCCCCGATTGAGTCGAAGAATTTTTCCATTTCCTGTTGAGTCAGACCCAGCAGGTTAGTTTTTACAGTCGATGTAGTCATGGATTCACCTTCACTCTTAAGCCAATGCTTAGCGAGTGGTTACTTCAGTAGCTGCGAAGAAGTACGAGATTTCGCGAGCGGCAGCGGCTTCGGAGTCCGAACCGTGTACGGCGTTGGCGTCGATCGAGTCAGCGAAGTCAGCACGGATGGTGCCAGCAGCAGCTTCTTTAGGGTTGGTAGCACCCATCAGCTCACGGTTCAGAGCGATAGCGTTTTCGCCTTCCAGAACCTGAACAACAACTGGACCGGAGATCATGAAAGCAACCAGGTCGTTGAAGAAACCACGAGCGCTGTGCTCAGCGTAGAAGCCTTCGGCTTCGGCTTTGGACAGTTGCTTCAGTTTCGAAGCTACAACGCGCAGGCCAGCTTTTTCGAAACGAGTGGTGATCTCGCCGATCACGTTTTTAGCAACGGCGTCAGGCTTGATGATGGAGAAAGTACGTTGAACAGCCATGGTGTAACTCCAGAAACGGTAATTTGCGAAAAATTAAACCCGCGAATTATACGCGGGTTCTTGGGTATTGCCTAACCTGCAGCGTGGCTCAGTCGCGTTCTTCGATCCAGTGGGCCTGAATGGCCTCCAGGATCTTTTCGCCACAATGCTCAGGCAAGTCGTCGAACTCGGGCAATTCCATCACCCATTTGCGCAGATCGACGAAGTTGACCGACATAGGGTCCACGTCGGGCTTGCTTTCAGCCAGCTGGATCGCGATTTCCAGCACATCAGTCCACTTGAGTTTCATGACAATTCCTTGAATCAGTGCGGTGCTTCGGCTGCGTGGTTGAGCGAGTACTTCGGAATTTCGACGGTCAGGTCTTCGGTGCCGACCTTGGCCTGACAGCCCAGGCGCGACTCACGCTCCAGCCCCCAGGCCTTGTCGAGATAATCTTCCTCCAGCTCATCAGCCTCTTCCAGCGAATCGAAACCCTCGCGGATGATGCAGTGGCAGGTGGTGCAGGCGCAGACGCCGCCGCAGGCACTTTCCATCTCGATATGGTGTTCGTGGGCCAGCTCGAGGATGGAAATACCCGGTTCAGCCTCCACAACCATGCCATCCGGGCAAAACTTTTCGTGTGGCAGAAAAATGACCTGCGGCATCGTTATTCCTCAATCTCATTCAGGTTGCGCCCCGCCAGCGCGGCTTTCACCGTCGAGTCCAGGCGGCGGGCAGCAAAGGCGTCGGTCACTTGCGACAGACGCTTGGTCTGCTGCTCGATGGCGTAACCATCGGTACCTTTCATCAGTTCGGTCAGTTCCTGCACCTGCAGGTCGATGACCATGCGCTCGTCGGCGTCCAGCAAACGCTCGCCATCAGCCTCCAGGGCAGCCTGTACCGCTTCGATCAGCCGCTGAGCATCGACCTGCTGCTCGCGCAGAACACGGGCCACCTTGTCATCATTGGCGTGCTGGAACGAATCCTTGAGCATCTTCGCGATTTCGCCGTCGGTCAGGCCGTAGGACGGTTTGACCTGGATGCTGGCTTCGACGCCCGAACCCAGTTCACGGGCGGAAACACTGAGCAAGCCATCGGCATCGACCTGGAAGGTCACGCGAATCTTCGCCGCGCCGGCCACCATCGCCGGAATACCGCGCAATTCGAAGCGCGCCAGGGAGCGGCAGTCGCTGATCAGCTCGCGCTCGCCTTGCAACACATGGATCGCCATGGCCGACTGGCCATCTTTGTAAGTGGTGAAGTCCTGGGCGCGAGCGACGGGAATGGTGGTGTTGCGTGGAATCACCTTCTCCATCAGGCCGCCCATGGTTTCCAGGCCCAGGGACAACGGAATCACGTCCAGCAGCAACAACTCATCGCCATCGCGCTTGTTGCCGGCCAGGGTATCGGCCTGGATCGCGGCACCGATGGCCACCACTTGATCCGGGTCGATTTCAGTCAGTGGCTGACGCCCAAAGGCTTCAGCGACGGCTTCGCGAACGCGTGGTACGCGCGTCGAACCGCCGACCATGACCACCGCATGCACGTCTTCCAGCTCTACGCCGGAATCACGCACCGCGCGGCGGCAGGCTTTGAGGCTGCGTGCGACCATCGGCTCGATCAAGGCATCGAAGGCTTCGCGGGTCAGCTCGGCTTTCCAGTCGCCATGGGCCACTTCGACCGACGAGGCGTTGGTCAGGGCTTCTTTGGCAGCGCAGGCCGTTTGCAGCAGTTGACGCTGCGCACCCGGATCGAGATTGGCCGACAGGCCGGCGCTCTCGATGATCCAGCCAGCGATCGCGTGGTCGAAGTCATCGCCGCCCAGGGCGCTGTCGCCGCCGGTAGCCAACACTTCGAACACACCGCCGGTCAGGCGCAGAATCGAAATATCGAAGGTGCCGCCGCCCAGGTCATAAATCGCCACCAGGCCTTCGGCGTGCTGATCGAGCCCGTAAGCCACCGCCGCTGCCGTCGGCTCGTTGAGCAAGCGCAGCACGTTAAGGCCGGCCAGTTTGGCGGCGTCCTTGGTGGCTTGGCGCTGGGCGTCGTCGAAATAGGCCGGAACGGTGATCACCGCGCCGACGAGCTCGCCGCCCAAAGTCGCTTCAGCACGCTGACGCAGGACCTTGAGGATATCGGCCGACACTTCGACCGGGCTTTTCGGGCCCTGGACCGTGTCGATGAACGGCATGTGCGACTCGCCACCGACAAAGCGGTATGGCAGTTGATCGCCCAATTGCTTGACGTCGGCCAGACCACGACCCATCAAGCGCTTGACCGACAGCACGGTGTTCAAGGGATCGGTGGCGGCTGCCAGCTTGGCGGATTCGCCAACCTCGACGCGATCGGCGTGATAGCGCACGGCAGACGGCAGGATAACCTGCCCTTGCGCGTCAGCCAGAGGTTCGGAAAGACCACTGCGCAACGCAGCGACCAGCGAATTGGTAGTGCCCAAGTCGATCCCCACAGCCAGGCGACGCTGGTGCGGTTGAGGACTTTGGCCGGGTTCGGCGATCTGCAGTAGGGCCATCGTTATCAGGACTTATCTGTATATCAGGCGTGCGACCGGAGCGGCACTGGGTTAATCGTCGAGGCGCTCTTCCAGCTGGCGCACTTCGTAGGTGAGCTTGTCGAGGAACTGCATGCGCCGCATCAGGCGTTCGGCCTGCTCACGTTGCGCTGCATCATTCCAGCAGGCTGCGAAACTGTCGTTCAGTTTTTCCTGGGCCACTTTCAGGCGGCGCTTGAAGACGGCAACGCCATTGAGGTCGGCGCTGTCCTGCAGGTCTTCGAGCTCTTCGCGCAACTCCATCTGTTGCAGCAGAAACTCCGGATCATGCACCGTGACCTCCAGCGGCAGCTCGCCACCATTCAAGGCGAGCAGGTAACGCGCGCGCTTGGGTGGACTCTTGAGCGTCTGGTAGGCCTCGTTGAGGCTCGCGGATTGCTCCAGCGCCAGCCGCTGCTCCCGCTCGGAAGCGTCGGCAAAGCGGTCCGGATGAACACTGCGCGCCAACTCACGGTAGCGCGTAGCCAGCTGGTCGAGATCCAGGTTGAAGCTCGGTTGCAGCTCGAATAAAGCGAAATGACAAGGAGTACCCACGACAAGCCTCAGATGTTGAAGCTTTCGCCGCAGCCACATTCACCGCGCACGTTGGGGTTGTTGAACTTGAAGCCTTCGTTCAACCCTTCCTTGACGAAATCGAGCTCGGTGCCGTCCAGGTAGGCCAGGCTTTTCGGGTCGATGATCACTTTCTCGCCGTGACTCTCGAACACCTGGTCCTCTGCAACCACCTCGTCGACAAACTCCAGCACGTAGGCAAGGCCGGAGCAGCCCGTGGTGCGAACACCCAGGCGAATCCCCTCACCTTTGCCGCGCCCGTCAAGGGAGCGTCGCACGTGTCGAGCAGCCGCTTCTGTCATGCTGATAGCCATCGGTGACTCCTTACTCGTCGCCAAAAACTGAAAGTCAGATCAAGCCTTTCTTCTGCTTGTAATCGCGAACGGCCGCTTTGATGGCGTCTTCGGCGAGTACCGAGCAGTGAATTTTCACTGGCGGCAGGGCCAGCTCTTCAGCCAGCTGGGTGTTCTTGATGGTTTCCGCTTCGTCCAGGGTCTTGCCCTTCATCCACTCGGTGGCGAGGGAGCTGGAAGCGATAGCCGAACCGCAGCCGTAGGTCTTGAACTTGGCATCTTCGATGATGCCGGCGTCGTTGACCTTGATCTGCAGGCGCATCACGTCGCCGCACGCCGGAGCGCCGACCATGCCGGTGCCGACATCAGGATCTTCCGCGTCCATCTTGCCGACGTTGCGCGGGTTTTCGTAGTGGTCGATGACCTTTTCGCTGTAAGCCATGATTCTCAATCCTCACTCATCAGGGCCGCTCTTGAGACCCTGTAGCTGCGCTTGCGTCAGTCGCCGCGTCGCTACAGGAGCTGTATCTGGCGGCTTCTTTATTTAGTGTGCCGCCCACTCGATCTTCGAGATATCGACGCCGTCTTTGTACATGTCCCACAGCGGCGACAGAGCGCGCAGCTTGGTAACGGCCTCGCAGACTTTCTGCGCGGCATAATCGATTTCTTCTTCGGTGGTGAAACGGCCGAAGGTGAAGCGGATCGAGCTGTGTGCCAGTTCGTCGTTGCGGCCCAGGGCGCGCAGTACGTACGAAGGCTCAAGGGACGCCGAGGTACAGGCCGAACCGGACGATACCGCCAGGTCCTTGAGCGCCATGATCAGCGACTCGCCTTCGACGTAGTTGAAGCTCAGGTTCAGGTTGTGCGGGACGCGGGCAGTCATGCTGCCGTTGACGTACAGCTCTTCCAGGTGCTCGACCTGCTTGTAGAAACGGTCGCTCAAGGCCTTGATGCGCACGTTCTCGGCAGCCATGTCTTCCTTGGCCACACGGAAGGCTTCGCCCATGCCGACGATCTGGTGGGTTGCCAGGGTGCCCGAACGCATGCCGCGTTCGTGACCGCCGCCGTGCATGGTCGCTTCGATACGTACGCGCGGTTTGCGGCTGACGTACAGGGCGCCGATGCCTTTAGGACCGTAGGTCTTGTGGGCGGAGAACGACATCATGTCGACTTTCAGCTTCTGCAGGTCGATCTCGACCTTGCCGGTGGACTGGGCGGCGTCGACGTGGAACAGGATGCCCTTGGAACGGGTCAGTTCGCCGATGGCCGCGATGTCGTTGATGGTGCCGATTTCGTTGTTCACGTGCATCACCGACACCAGGATGGTGTCGTCGCGCAGTTCGGCTTCGATCATCTCAGGCGTAACCAGGCCGTCGGTGCGAGGCTCGATGTAGGTCACTTCGAAACCTTCACGCTCCAGTTGGCGCATGGTGTCCAGGACAGCCTTGTGCTCGATCTTGGTGGTGATCAGGTGCTTGCCTTTGGTGGCATAGAAATGTGCCGCACCCTTGATTGCCAGGTTGTCGGATTCGGTGGCACCGGAGGTCCAGACGATTTCGCGCGGGTCGGCATTGACCAGGTCGGCCACCTGACGACGGGCGTTTTCGACGGATTCTTCGGCTTTCCAGCCAAACACGTGGGAACGGGACGCCGGGTTACCGAAGTTTCCGTCGACCAGCAGGCATTCACTCATCTTTTGCGCGACACGCGGATCAACCGGGGTAGTCGCAGAGTAATCAAGGTAAATCGGCAATTTCATGGACTATCTCCTAAATCAGGCTGGCTGGCGTGCCGCTAGCTCTCTGGCTGTCATTCGACGGCGGACGCTTCAATCTTGTCCAGGCGTGGCGCCTTGCTGTTGCAACGGCGCTGATCCTGACGCTGGGCTACTTCTTGCACCTCACGGCGAGTTACAAGGTCAGCCAAGCTGATACCGCTCAGAAATTCGTGAATCTGCAGGCTCAGATCGCACCACAAGTGGTGGGTCAGACAGGTGTCGCCTTGATGGCAATCACCCTGGCCCTGGCATTTGGTTGCATCGACCGATTCGTTCACCGCATCGATCACCTGGGCGACCTGGATACCTTGCATGTCGCGTGACAGCTGGTAGCCGCCGCCTGGACCGCGGACGCTGGAGACCAGATTGCTGCGGCGCAATTTGGCAAACAGCTGCTCGAGGTAGGACAGGGAGATGCCTTGGCGCTCGGAGATATCGGCCAGGGACACGGGCCCGTGCTGCGCGTGCAACGCCAGGTCGAGCATGGCGGTCACGGCGTATCGGCCTTTTGTAGTCAGTCGCATGGACAATTACCACGGAGTTCGGAATGAGGCGAGTATGCAATTCCCGAGTATTTAAGTCAACTATAAGACCTAGTGCTTTAGTCAGGTTTACCCGCAAAAGAGCGGCCGCATCATAGCAAAGGCTGGGCAGATACAGCCAGCAATTGCGCGTTATCGTTCTTCGCGGGCAAGCCTCGCTCCTACAATTGAAATGCATTCCCCTGTAGGAGCGAGGCTTGCCCGCGAAGGGAGCGACGCGGTTTAGCTGGCCTGACTCTGATCCTTGTCCTTCACACAGGCGAAATCTTCTTCGCGCAGTTCAGGCAGGTCCTTGGCACAGTAATTACTGCCCAGATCCTTCAACGCCCCGCACATCCCCTCCAGGCGCCCATCGACCGCCTGCAGATGATCGAGCAGCTGATTGATGGCGCGGGCCACAGGGTCCGGCATGTCTTCCGTCACACCGTAGGCATCGAAGCCGATCTTCTCGGCCATGGCCTTGCGCTTGGCGTCCAGCTCCTGGTCGGGCTTGACGATGATCCGCCCTGGAATACCCACCACCGTGGCCCCCGGCGGCACTTCCTTGGTCACCACGGCGTTGGAGCCGACCTTGGCACCCGCACCCACCGTGAACGGCCCCAGCACCTTGGCGCCGGCACCGACCACCACACCATCACCCAGCGTGGGGTGGCGCTTGCCCTTGTTCCAGCTGGTGCCGCCCAGGGTCACGCCCTGGTAAATCGTCACGTCGTCGCCGATTTCAGCGGTCTCGCCAATAACGATGCCCATGCCATGGTCAATGAAGAAACGCCGGCCAACCTTGGCCCCCGGATGAATCTCGATCCCGGTCAACCAGCGACCGAAGTTCGACACCAGCCGCGCCAGCCATTTCAGGTCCGCACGCCACAGCATCGCCGACAAACGGTGAATCCAGATGGCATGCATACCCGGGTAGCAGGTCAGGACTTCAAAAGCGTTACGCGCCGCCGGGTCTCGATGGAATACGCTCTGGATATCTTCACGCAAACGCTCAAACATCATTAATCCTTCCGCTTAAGAAGCTCGCCACGGGCCGCTTTCTGGGTTTCCGTGAGGATGCCACGCAAAATATTCATTTCCGCCCGGCTGACCGAGCTGCGTCCGTACAACCGGCGCAGGCGCGCCATCAAGTGCCGTGGCTTTTCCGGGTCGAGGAATTCGATGGCCACCAGGGTCTGCTCCAGGTGCTCATAGAATCGCTCCAGCTCATCCATGGTCGCCAGCTCAGCGCTTTTGACCGATGCCACTTCTTCCTTCTCGACCTTGGTTGGCTGGCCTTGGGCTGCCAGCCAGGCCATGCGCACTTCATAACTCAACACCTGCACCGCCGCCCCAAGGTTCAGCGAACTGAACTCAGGGTCTGATGGAATGTGCACGTGATAATGACATCGCTGTAGCTCTTCGTTGGTCAGGCCGGAATCTTCACGACCGAACACCAGGGCGATCTCGGCGCCCTGCCCGGCTTCCTCGACCACTTTCGTGCCGCATTCGCGCGGATCGAGCAGCGGCCAGGGAATGCGCCGGTCGCGAGCACTGGTACCCAGCACCAGGTTGCAACCGACCAGGGCATCTTCCAAGGTGGCGACGACTTGCGCATTTTCAAGGATGTCACCGGCACCGGACGCGCGGGCATCGGCCTCGTGGTGCGGGAACAGGCGCGGCTCAACCAGCACCAGGCGCGACAGGCCCATGTTCTTCATGGCACGCGCAGCCCCGCCGATATTGCCCGGATGACTGGTATTGACCAGGACGATACGAATGTTTTGCAGCAAGGGAGGCGCTCTCGAACACGATAATCGGGAGCCGAATCTTACAGCTGTAGCTACCGTTAAGCCATGAAAGCGAACGTCGTCCTTCTCCTGTAGAAACTTTCTGATAGAATGCCCGGCTTTCTTTAACAACCTTAGGTGACACATCCATGCAGCCCATGCTGAATATCGCGCTGCGCGCCGCCCGCAGCGCCAGTGAATTGATCTTCCGCTCCATCGAGCGCCTGGATACCATCAAGGTCGACGAAAAAGACGCCAAGGATTATGTATCCGAGGTGGACCGCGCCGCCGAACAGAAAATCATCGACGCACTGCGCAAGGCGTACCCGAATCACTCGATCCTGGGTGAAGAGACCGGCATGCACGCAGGCTCAGGCATCGAAGGCGAAGAGTACCTGTGGATCATCGATCCGCTGGACGGCACCACCAACTTCCTGCGCGGCATTCCTCACTTCGCTGTCAGCATCGCCTGCAAATACCGCGGTCGCCTGGAACACGCCGTGGTCCTGGACCCGGTTCGCCAGGAAGAATTCACCGCCAGCCGTGGTCGCGGCGCCCAACTGAACGGCCGTCGCCTGCGCGTCAGCGGTCGCACCAGCCTGGACGGCGCCCTGCTGGGTACCGGCTTCCCGTTCCGTGACGACCAGATGGACAACCTCGACAACTACCTGGGCATGTTCCGCGCCCTGGTTGGCCAGACCGCCGGCATCCGCCGCGCAGGTTCCGCGAGCCTGGACCTGGCCTACGTGGCTGCCGGCCGTTTCGACGCCTTCTGGGAGTCGGGCCTGTCCGAGTGGGACATGGCGGCAGGCGCCCTGCTGATCCAGGAAGCAGGCGGCCTGGTGAGCGACTTCACCGGCGGTCACGACTTCCTTGAAAAAGGCCACGTCGTTGCCGGCAACACCAAATGCTTCAAGGCAGTCCTGACGGCCATCCAGCCGCACCTGCCGGCCTCGCTGAAGCGCTAAGCGCCCCAAGCGACAAAAAAGCACCCTGCGGGGTGCTTTTTTTATTCCAGCTTCAGCGGATCAATGCGCCTGCTGATTCTCCGACAAGATCAACTTGCCCTCTTTATCCACAGGAATCTGGTTGCCCGGATCACGATCCATCCGCACCTTGCCTTCCTTGCCATCCAGCGAATAGCGCACGTCGTAACCGACCACCTTGTCACTGATATCATTCACCGTATTACAACGGGTCTGGGTCGTGGTGTAGGTGTCACGCTCCTGCATGCCTTCCTGAACCTTGTTACCGGCATAACCACCACCGACAGCGCCTGCAACCGTGGCAATCTTCTTGCCGGTGCCGCCGCCGACCTGGTTACCCAGCAAACCACCCGCCAGCGCACCTACCACGGTACCGGCGATCTGGTGTTGATCCTTGACCGGCGCCTGCCGGGTGACCGCTACATCCTTGCACACTTCACGTGGAGTCTTGATTTGTGTCTTGACCGGCTCAACGGCGAGTACTTGCGCATACTCAGGACCGTTATTCTTGACCAGGCTGTAGGTGGCCACAGCACCACCGGCAGTCACACCGACAGCACCCAGTACAGCACCAACCAGCATCGACTTGTTCACATGAACCTCCTTACCATCACGCGCGGGATAAACCCGCGCTTCTCCTTGCCTTGGAGCATAAAAAAAGGCGCGAGTTCAACTCGCGCCTTTTTGGACTACATCCCTGGAGGAAGCTTCACTCAAGGACGGTCGTCGATTTCCTTCTCGGTGTTGGCCGCAGGAATCAGGTCTTCGGAACTCAGGTTCAGCCAGATCAGCACCACGTTGGCGATGTAGATCGACGAGTAAGTACCCGCCAGAACACCGATGAACAGGGCGATGGAGAAGCCGAACAGGTTGTCGCCACCGAAGAACAACAGGGCCGCGATCGCCAGCAAAGTGGAGATCGAGGTGGCCATGGTGCGCAGCAGGGTTTGCGTGGTCGAGATGTTGATGTTGTCGATCAGGCTGGCCTTGCGCAGTACCCGGAAGTTCTCACGAACCCGGTCGAATACCACGATGGTGTCGTTGAGCGAGTAACCGATGATCGCCAATACCGCCGCCAGCACCGTCAGGTCGAAGGTGATCTGGAAGAACGACAGGATACCGATGGTCACGATCACGTCGTGAATCAGCGAAACAATGGCGCCGACTGCAAACTTCCACTGAAAGCGGAAAGCCAGGTAGATCAGAATACCGCCCAGCGCCATCAGCATGCCGAGGCCGCCCTGGTCGCGCAGTTCTTCACCAACCTGCGGGCCCACGTACTCGACGCGCTTGACCACAGCCGGGTTGTCGCCACCGACTTTTTGCAGCGCTTCAGCGACTTGATGACCCAGTTGCGGGTCTTCACCCGGCATACGCACCAGCAAATCGGTGGTTGCACCAAAGCTCTGCACGATGGCGTCGTTATAACCCGAAGTGGCAAGTTGCTCACGCACCTTGGTGACATCGGCCGGACGCTCGTAGGTCAGCTCGATGAGCGTACCGCCGGTGAAGTCCAGGCCCCAGTTCATGCCCCTGGTCACGACACTGAACAAGGCCAGCACGGTAAGGAACAATGTGACGCCGAACGCAACGTTGCGAACGCCCATGAAGTTGATTGTACGTAACATGGCAGCCCCTTAAATCCACAACTTCTTGAAGTCACGTCCGCCGAAGATCAGGTTGACCATCGCGCGGGTCACCATGATGGCCGTGAACATCGAGGTAAAGATCCCGAGGGACATGGTCACTGCGAAACCCTTGACTGGGCCGGTGCCCATCGCAAAGAGAATCCCGCCGACCAGCAAGGTGGTCAGGTTGGCGTCGAGAATCGCGGTGAATGCCCGGCCGAAGCCTTCGTTGATTGCGCGCTGCACGCTCATGCCCGCGGCGATCTCTTCACGAATCCGCGAGAAGATCAGCACGTTGGCGTCGACCGCCATACCCATGGTCAACACGATACCGGCGATGCCCGGCAGGGTCAGCGTTGCCCCCAGCAGCGACATCAAGGCCAGCAGCAACACCATGTTCACCGTCAGTGCAACGGTGGCGATGATGCCGAAGAAGCGGTAGATGGCAATGATGAACAGCGAGACAAACAGCATGCCCCACAGCGACGCATCGATACCTTTGGTGATGTTGTCGGCACCCAGGCTCGGGCCAATGGTGCGCTCTTCAGCGAAGTACATCGGTGCAGCCAGACCACCGGCACGCAGCAGCAGGGCCAGTTCGGACGACTCGCCCTGGCCGTTCAGGCCGGTGATGCGGAATTGCGCACCCAGCGGCGACTGGATGGTCGCCAGGCTGATGATCTTCTTCTCTTCCTTGAACGTTTGAACCGGTACGTCTTTCTCGACACCGTTGACCACTTGCTTGGTGTAAGTGGTGACCGGGCGCTGCTCGATGAAGATCACCGCCATGCTGCGACCCACGTTCGAACGGGTCGCACGACTCATCAGCTCGCCACCGTGGCCATCCAGGCGGATGTTCACTTCTGGCGTACCGTTTTCGCCGAAACCAGCCTTGGCGTCAGTCACCTGGTCACCGGTGATGATCAGGCCACGCTCGATCAGCGCAGGAGGACGATTGCCTTCACGGAACTCGAAAGATTCGGAAGTGGCTTTCGAAGCACCCGGCTCGGCAGCCAGACGGAACTCGAGGTTGGCCGTCTTGCCGAGGATACGCTTGGCTTCGGCAGTGTCCTGCACGCCCGGCAGCTCAACCACGATGCGGTTGGCGCCCTGACGCTGGACGATCGGTTCGGCAACACCCAGCTCGTTGACGCGGTTACGTACCGTGGTCAAGTTCTGCTTGATGGAGTATTCGCGGATTTCCGCCAGCTTGGCCGGGGTCATCGCCAGACGCAGCACCGGTTGACCGTTGAGGTCGGCCGGAACAATGTCGAAATCGTTGAAATTCTTGCGGATCAGAGCGCGGGCCTGTTCACGGCTGTCTTCATCGGAGAAGCCCAGCTGAATGGCGCCGTTGAGTTGCGGCAGGCTGCGATAGCGCAGTTTCTCTTTACGCAACAGGCTCTTCACATCGCCTTCGTACACTTTCAAGCGTGCATCAAGGGCTTTGTCCATGTCCACTTCGAGCAGGAAGTGCACACCACCGGACAAGTCCAGGCCCAGCTTCATCGGGTGCGCGCCAAGGTTGCGCAGCCATTGCGGAGTGGTTTGTGCCAGGTTCAGTGCAACGACGTAGTCATCACCCAACGCCTTGCGCACCACGTCTTTGGCCGGCAGCTGGTCTTCAGCCTTGGTCAGGCGAATCAAGCCGCCCTTGCCGCTGGCAGCCAGGGTGGCAGCCTTGACGTTGATCCCGGCGTCCTTGAGAGCAGCGCTCACACGGTCCAGATCAGCCTGATTGACCTGCAGCGCAGTGCTTGCACCGCTGACCTGAATGGCCGGGTCATCAGGATAAAGATTGGGAGCGGAATAAATCAGACCGATCGCCAGCACCGCCAGGATCAGAATGTATTTCCACAGAGGGTATTTGTTCAGCATCACGCCGCCCGCTTATGACGCGGGGCGCCTTGCGCGCCCCGTCGATTGAGTAGAAGTTGAAACTTAGATCGCTTTGAGCGTGCCTTTTGGCAGCGTGGCGGCGATGGCGCCTTTCTGGAATTTCATTTCGACGGTGTCGGAAACTTCCAGAACCACGAAATCGTCGGCCACTTTGGTGATCTTGCCGGCGATGCCGCCGGTGGTCACGACTTCGTCGCCTTTCTGCAGGCTGCTCAGCAGGTTTTTCTGCTCTTTGGCGCGCTTGGCCTGTGGACGCCAGATCATCAGGTAGAAGATGACCAGGAAGCCGACCAGGAAAATCCACTCAAAGCCGCCGCCCATCGGGGCTGCAGCAGGTGCTGCAGCGTCTGCCATGGCATTAGAGATAAAAAAGCTCATTTAGCACTCCAGTTGCAAATGTTGAATCTTGGGGTCAGTAAACTCAGTCCAAAGGCGGTACGGGAAGCCCGCGTTTGGCGTAGAAGGCATCGACAAAGGCGGCCAATGTACCCTGTTGAATAGCCTCGCGCAAACCAGCCATAAGCACTTGATAATGACGCAAGTTATGGATGGTATTGAGCATGCTTCCCAGCATTTCGCCGCACTTGTCCAGGTGATGCAGGTAAGCGCGGGAGAAGTTCTGGCAGGTATAGCAATCGCAGGTCGGATCGAGCGGCGAATCATCATGGCGATGGAACGCGTTTCGGATCTTCAGCACGCCGGTATCAATGAACAGATGCCCATTGCGGGCATTACGGGTTGGCATCACGCAATCGAACATGTCCACACCGCGGCGCACACCCTCCACGAGATCTTCCGGTTTGCCAACGCCCATAAGGTAACGAGGTTTGTCAGCCGGCATCATGCCCGGCAGGTAATCCAGCACCTTGATCATCTCGTGCTTGGGTTCGCCCACCGACAAGCCGCCGATGGCCAGGCCGTCGAAGCCGATCTTGTCCAGGCCTTCCAGGGAGCGCATGCGCAGGTCCTGGTGCATGCCGCCCTGAACGATGCCGAACAGCGCCGCGGTGTTGTCGCCATGGGCTTCTTTCGAACGCTTGGCCCAACGCAGGGACAATTCCATGGAAATACGGGCGACGTCTTCATCAGCCGGGTACGGCGTGCATTCGTCAAAAATCATCACGATGTCCGAGCCCAGGTCACGCTGGACCTGCATCGACTCTTCCGGGCCCATGAACACCTTGGCGCCGTCGACCGGGGAGGCGAAGGTCACGCCCTCCTCCTTGATCTTGCGCATGGCGCCCAGGCTGAACACCTGGAAACCGCCGGAGTCGGTCAGGATCGGGCCTTTCCACTGCATGAAATCGTGCAGGTCGCCGTGCTTCTTGATCACTTCCGTGCCCGGGCGCAGCCACAGGTGGAAGGTGTTGCCCAGAATGATTTCGGCGCCCGTTGCCTCGATATCCCGTGGCAGCATGCCCTTGACCGTGCCGTAGGTGCCCACCGGCATGAAAGCCGGGGTCTCGACGGTACCGCGCGGGAAGGTCAAGCGACCGCGACGAGCCTTGCCGTCAGTAGCAAGTAACTCAAACGACATACGACATTGGCGACTCATTCTTTGTCCTCGGGGCCACGTGGTGCGGGGTTACGGGTGATAAACATCGCATCACCGTAGCTGAAAAAGCGATATTCGTTGTCGACGGCGGCTTTATAGGCGGCCATGGTTTCCGGATAACCGGCAAACGCCGAGACCAGCATCAACAACGTGGATTCAGGTAAATGGAAGTTGGTGACCAGGGCATCGACCACATGAAACGGCCGGCCTGGGTAGATGAAAATGTCGGTATCGCCGCTGAACGGCTTGAGCACGCCATCGCGCGCAGCACTTTCCAGCGAGCGCACGCTGGTGGTGCCCACCGCGACCACGCGACCACCGCGAGCGCGGCAGGCGGCAACGGCATCCACCACGTCCTGGCCGACTTCCAGCCATTCACTGTGCATGTGGTGGTCTTCGATCTTCTCCACCCGCACCGGCTGGAAGGTGCCAGCGCCAACGTGCAAGGTCACGAACGCCGTCTCGACGCCCTTGGCGGCAATCGCCTCCATCAGCACCTGATCGAAATGCAGCCCAGCCGTCGGCGCCGCCACCGCGCCCAAACGCTCAGCGTAGACGGTCTGGTAACGCTCGCGGTCCGCGCCTTCGTCCGGGCGGTCTATATAAGGAGGCAGCGGCATGTGCCCAACGCGGTCAAGCAGCGGCAACACCTCCTCAGTGAAGCCCAGCTCGAACAACGCATCATGACGCGCCAGCATCTCGGCCTCGCCACCGCCGTCGATCAAAATCTTCGATCCGGGCTTGGGCGACTTGCTGGAACGCACATGGGCCAGCACGCGATGACTGTCCAGCACCCGCTCCACCAGGATTTCCAGCTTGCCGCCGGAAGCCTTCTGGCCAAACAGCCGCGCCGGAATCACCCGGGTATTGTTGAACACCATCAAATCGCCGGGGCGCAAATGCTCCAGCAAATCAGTGAATTGACGGTGTGCCAGGGCGCCGCTGACCCCATCCAGGGTCAACAGGCGACTACCGCGACGCTCGGCCAAAGGGTGGCGGGCGATCAGCGAATCAGGGAGCTCGAAAGTAAAGTCAGCAACGCGCATGATGGGGTTCGTCTAGCAGGGCCGGGAAGTCTAGCGGAAATATCAAAAATTCTCCATGTACCTGATTGACCAACGGTTATCTCATCTCTATACTCCGCGGCCATTGCCCTGATGGCGGAATTGGTAGACGCGGCGGATTCAAAATCCGTTTTCGAAAGGAGTGGGAGTTCGAGTCTCCCTCGGGGCACCAAATTAAGAAAGGTCTTGCTTAGCAAGGCCTTTTTTTTCGCCTGTAAAAAAGCCACCCCGCCCCTGTGGGAGCTGGCTTGCCAGCGATGCTTTTGATCTGCCCTTCACTGCCACTCGTACCGCCGGAACATTTCACAAGGACTCCCCCATGGAATCGCACCTGGAAACCGTCGCCCTGTTCTCCCTCAAGCTGGCTTATGAGACGGAAGGTTCAAGCCCGATTTTGCGGGATGACCTGGTCATGGGTGATTACCAGCGGGATGTGTTTGAGTTGCTGGTGCGGCGGGGGGATGTTGAGGGGATTCAGGTGAAGGTGGGTGAGTGTGTGGGGTTGGCTTTGGAGGCGGTTGGGGGTGTGGATAAGCCGTTGGGGCGGGAGTTGGGGAGGTTGGTGGGGGAATTTGCCGGGATTCGGGCAATGGAGGAGCTTGATGCTCCGCTCATCACGCTTAAGGATTATCTGAAAGATATTCAATGAAAGAGGGTCAGCCTGAATGCGGGCTCGCTCGGTAGCCGGACCGCCTCTGGCCATCACGTCTTGACCGATAACAAATCAGCTTCACTTTCCCCACCTTGCCTTTCCCACCTCTTCCCCCCTCTTTTGGCCTTGCAACTCTCATAAAGTAGCGACAACATACGTAGCCAAACGCCAGCATTCAAAGGCTTGATTCGATGCTTACCTATCATAGATTTGTCCCAGCTATGCGAAGCGCTTTGAGGCGAGTGAAGTAGAGCGCGAGTGCCCAAGGAAGGAGGGCTATGTAGGCGTAGGGAATCAGTGCCAGGTTCTTGATGCCCAAGCCGGCGAACACTACAAGCAGTATCGTTGAAGCAGCAGTCGTCCACATGGGCCATAACCTTCGAGCATTTTCGCGTTTGAACAATAGTTTGTTAGGTTGTTTTCGACTGCACTTGTAGAGGACCTTGAGGTCAGCCCATTCTATGAGCTTCATGATTTTTCCTTATCTTCAGAGTCGAGAGGGTAAAAATTGGACGACCACAAATTGGATTTATTTTCATACGAAAGACCTGCCAACTTTTCTCCTATTATCTCTTTCGACTATTCCATTTTTTACCGTGCAACTTGAAGCTTTGCGGCAACTTACTCCGCACGCCGCTATACGATGCCAAGTGTGCTGACTGCAAAAAGCCCAAGCAAAAGAGAAATACAAAACACGCCTATCCAATACAAAACTATTAGCTTCCATCTAAGGTTTCCGGGGAAACTTTGCAGGTCCTTAGCATTGGCTCCACCATCACGAAGATACACATTAGGCATAGTCATAGCGCCCATTATTGCAGCCAGAACGAACAACCTTCCCCAAGCCCCCCATTCTTAAATGGAGCCCTAACCATAATAGATGGGCAGTTTTTCAGGTGATCCAGCATCATATCCATTTTGGTGTAGGCCAAATGCAACGCCACACAAAGGAAAATGAGAAGACCGCCAAAACCAATTATGCTGATACACAGAAATATCTTTTGCGCGGCACTCACGCTCATTTCAGGGGCTTGTAAATTATTTCGCCAGTTTTTTCACCCGTCTTGCCGAGGGCAAATCCTACAGCCAAGTATTCTCTTGCCACTACAAATCAACATACCTAAATTTCTGAGCTTGCAGTTTAGTTCTCGGAACTGGCTAGCCTTAAGCCAGCCAGCTATCGATCAGACACTACATAGATCCACAGCCACATTACTTGAGCACTCCTGACTCCCACAATGAAACCAGGAACACCAAAGTGGTGAGCAATCCTATTACACTCCATTGCAAAAAAATTAATTTGCGCATAAATGGAAGTGGAAAGCTTTCTATATCTTCAGCGCTGGCGATGCCGCGCTTTATAAAAAATCGAGGAAAGGTGACAACACCAGCTATGCCACCTACCAACTGAAGCTTTCCAAATGGTCCCTTATGCTTGTTCGTATATAGCGTTATAAGCGAAGAGTTTTTTTTGAAATACGCCGACATCTCTTCACCTTCGGTGTAGCCAAGATATAGGGTAAATCCAATCCAAAATTACAATCCGACGAGCGCTACCCCGCATAAACTACCGACAACCAATTCAGCGGCAGTCATTTCGTAGAATCATAGATAACCTCCCCTATAAACTCACCACCCTTCGCACCATAAACGCTGCTAGCATAAGAACCGACCCCAACTACGATGACACCGCACATCAAAGTAAAAAAGTAAAAAGTGGACAAAGTAAAAACAATAAAAATGGGACAGATTTATTTCATAAAAAATGCAATAAAAATGGGACAGATTTACCCCCCCCTTTCCTTTTTCCACTCCTAGTACTGCCGTGCGCTTTGGAACAACTCTACAACCTTACCCCGAACACTACTAAACGAGGCCAAGTGCACTGACTGCAAAAAGCCCAAGCAATATAACGATAAAAACCACCCCACTCCAATGCAAAACAATTAGTTTGCGCCTGAGGTTCCCAGGAAAGCTTTGCAGATCCTTAGCGTTGGCTCCGCCATCGCGAAGATACACATTAGGCATAGTCATAACGCCCATTATTGCAGCCAGAACGAACAACCTTCCCCAAGCCCCCCCATTCTTAAATTGAGCCCTAACCATAATAGATGGGCAGTTTTTCAAGTGATCCAGCATCATATCCATTCTGGTGTAGGCCAAATGCAGCGCAACGCCAAGGAAAATGAGAAGACCGCTAAAACCAATTATGCTGATACACAGAAATATCTTTTGCGCGACACTCACGCTCATTTCAGGGTCTCGTAAATTATCTCGCCGGTTTTTTCACCCGTCTTGCCGAGGGCATAGCCTGTAGCCAAAGAACCTGCTCCCACCACTACGAGTCCACATATCAGGGTCCCTGCGCCTGCTGTGGGTACTCCTAAAGCTGCGCAGATAATACCTGTCGTACCAGCGCCAAAGATCACGCCTGCGGCACTACCACCGACTATTCCCCCTATAAAAGATCCTCCCTCAGTGAACTTCACCTTTTTACAGGCCTCAGCATCCCCCGCTGTACACACGTCTTGAACCTTTACGGCAGATGCTCCTCCTCCGACCGCCGTCCCGACCCAACCGCCGTATTTGACGTATTTAGAAGCCTTCGCCACACCCTCAAGATGGGTGGCATGACCCGGTATTTGGCCCCCAGGACTGGCCTCCGTCCAGAGATGAACCAGGCTTTGACTGGAAATCCCCAACATTTTTTTCAAGTTGATATGGTCAGGGAATCCAATTCCCTTGCGGGTCAGTGTCGTCATATGGGTGTTCAGTTGTGCGAGCAGACGCTGGCGCTCTGCAAAGAACGCTGGCGAGCGCAGGTTCCCATCTCTTTGAAGCGTATTCTGTTGCAACGCTTCAATATCCCTCAAGGCATTGCCTACGTTGTCCAGGTTGTTCTTGAAAACGCTCGCGCCAATGCCGATAGCGTCTGAGCCATAGGTCAGGAAAGCCTGAATGACGTCTCGGTGTTGCACCATGAAATCCGCCTCTTCGGGGCTAAGCGTTTCAATGATCTGGTTGGTCTTGGCTGCCACGTCCATGAGCAGGGCTTCTTCGCGGGTGCACTGGAAGTTATTGGGGTCGCTCAGCACGATCATCGAGCCGGCTTTGACGTCGCGCAGGTTGGGATTGAGCAGCTTGAATTTGCCCATCACCGCCGGGTCACGCAGGGTGAACAAGGAAGCTTCGAGCTCTTCGCGGGTGGTGCTTTTGGGCACGATGTAGAAGCCAGGTTCCTGGGCTGCTGAACTGCCCAGCGGCACTGGCTTGGGAGTGCTCGCCGCAGACGCGAAACCGGCGGATCGCGGCGCTGCCGGATTGCCGAGAGGTGTGTTCGGTTGGGGCGCGGCCCTTGTGGTCTGGGGTGCAGCACTGTGGCTCGATTCATAAGTGGCGGTGAAAACCGACGGGATCAACTTGGCTCTGCACGGGCAGCTGCTGTAGCTGTCCAGCGAGCCCGCCACGATCCTGCCATGACTGTTGATGTAGGAGACGCCTCCCATGATCTTGTAGGTTTCGTCGTTTTTCCCGCAGGAAACGCGGTCGCCTTCACGAGCGTGGGCGATACCAAACATCATCACGCGGGTGTCGGCCTCCAAAACCTTGCCGCCGCAAGTTGTCTCGTCACCCAGGCGAATGAAATGTCCTTTGGCCATTGCTGATCTCCTTCTCTACTGGCGCCCCGATAATGGGAAGCGCACCACTGTTAACGATCGATAAGCCGACTCAGGACGAGTCGCTTAACGCAAAGTACGTGGACAGAGAGGAAACTCAAGATGGCCGAGAAAATCAGGAAAGATCCCACAAGCCATGCGAATAAAGCCGACGAAAAAGGAGACAGGACAACCCCCCTTTCGTGCTTGGTTCGTAAAAAATCAAAAAAAGAGACATTAATAACTTAACGTCCTTCGCCACATCATCTTCTCGGCGGCAGGTCATGTACTGCTCGATTGATGGTTGCACCAGTGGTGACTGCACGATACCCTTCCGCCGTCGCTGCCAATTCAGCGACCGGGTGTGAGAACCCGTGGAAATCAAGGCGCAAAGCGCCCCAAAACCTGTCGCGGCGTTTTTTTTCGTCTGCGATATGGCTTTATGGCGGCTGTGCGTGGGAGACCTTCGGGTCTGCCGGTTGCCTTGATTGCCGGTTTCTCACCCCGCGCACGGCTGTCACCCAAGCCCGTGAGAAGGCTCGTGGCAGCTCCTCAAATCAAGGATGTTGACCATGACCAAGACAAATCCGTTTGAAATTTGGCTTTCCCCTCTACGCAATTCCCAATCGCGTAACGCCCTCCCCCATTGCCTCTCCATCCTCGGAGGTGGCCAATGACTGAACAATCTGAACTCAAAACCATTGGCCTGACGCCTGCGATCTACTGCGCGGATCAAGCGCTGTTTCATGTCACTCGAGGCGTTCCTCTCGGCGATGCGTTGTCCATGGCCTCCGATTTTCTGTTCCTGGCCAAGACGCTCACTGAAGATGCCGCTTATGCCAGAGACACTGACCGTCACGCTTGGGCTGCGCATTATCTGACTTCGATGAGCAAGGCGTTGGTGGATGATGCGGTGAAGGTGCTTACTCGAGATCGGGCTTGTGCGCCGGTATCCGAGCGGGCGGGGGCGAAGGCTGAGGCTTAGTGGTTGATGCCTGTGGGTGTGGGTGGCTTGGGATGGTGGTGGCTGATTCGGCATTTGTGCTGATTGGGCTGGAGCTATCGCGGGCAAGCCCGCTCCCACAGGGTATTGCGGTGAGTTGGCGGGCATTGTTTGGCCACGGTGTTTGAGTGGGTTTGGGGTGCAGCTTCAGCATTGGTGGTGGTTGGGCTGGGGCTATCGCCAGCGGGCTGGCTCCCACAGGGGTTTTGGGTGGTGGCTAGGATTTGGGATTGGCCTCGAGGTTTTCGGGGCTTTTTCGTATTTGGGTCAGGGTGAAAGGCTTTCGGGTTACGGCGCAATGGATCAGCGCATCTGCTCCGTAAAATTGCCCTCGGTTCTGATGCTTCTTCTCGCCTGTAATGCTTGTTATACATCAGCCCATCGACAGGCCCTCCGGGCGTTAGGCCAGTGTGCAAACGCCCTTGCGGCACTCATCTAGACTTAATGGATAGTCGTAGGCAGAACCGAGCACGTCGCTTTGGTGCGGTTCGTTCAATAGCGGCGTGGCAAGCTGCTCTTTATGCCCAGTAGAGGTGCGGCGAAGACCGTGCCGGGCGCACAAGATGCCCGCTCAGGGTGCCCTGGCCAACGGCCTGTCAATGCCACGATGCCGTGACGTGGTGTGAGTGCCGCAGCCGACACTTTCGGACGACCGACGACCTTCTGGTTTGTCCGTGACCGTGAGGATTGCTGAATGCCTGATGTTGAGTTGCACCTGTCTGTGGTCAATACCCTGCTGGAGCGCCATAAGGGCACTCCCGGTGCTCTGTTGCCGATTCTTCATGATATTCAGGAGCGCATTGGGTATATCCCCGATGCGGCCGTGCCCGAGATTGCCCATGCGCTGAACCAGAGTCAGGCTGAGGTGCGCGGGGTGATCAGTTTTTACCATGACTTCCGAACTGCGCCGCCTGCCCGGCACATCCTGCGGCTGTGCCGCGCCGAGTCGTGCAAGAGTCGCGGGGCCGAGCAGTTGGCGGCGCAGTTGCGTGAGCGTCTGCAACTGGACGACCACGGCAGCAGCGCCGATGGCAGCATCAGTTTGCGCCCCGTTTATTGCCTGGGGGCCTGTGCCTGTTCGCCGGCCCTGGAGCTGGATGGCCGGGTGCATGCGCGGCTCAGTGCCGAGCGGCTGGATGCCTTGCTTGATGCTTGCCGGGAGGACGTGTGATGCCGACTCTTTATCTGCCAACCGACTCGCTGGCCCGTGCCGTGGGGGCCGATGAGGTGTCCACGGCGTTGATCACTCAAGCCAGGGAACGCAACCTGCCGCTGGAGTTGCAGCGCACCAGTTCGCGCGGCCTGTATTGGCTGGAGCCGTTGCTGGAGGTGGACTCGCCACAAGGCCGGATCGGCTTTGGTCCGCTGACCGCTGCCGATGTGCCGTCCGTTCTCGAAGCCCTACACAGCTCAACCGAACATCCTCTGTCCCTGGGCCTGGTAGAAGAACTGCCTTATCTGAAGACCCAACAACGCCTGCTGTTCGCCCGCGCCGGCATTACCCGGCCCCTATCGCTGGATGACTACCGAGCCCACGGCGGTTTCGAAGGCCTGGCAAGGGCTGTCGCCATCGGCGGCGAGCAAACCGCCACAGCGGTGTTCGATTCGGGCCTGCGTGGCCGTGGCGGCGCGGCTTTCCCCGCCGGGATCAAATGGCGCACAGTGCGTGGCACTCAGGCTGCGCAGAAATACATCGTGTGCAACGCCGACGAAGGCGACTCCGGCACCTTTGCCGACCGCATGTTGATGGAAGGCGACCCCTTCCTGCTGATCGAAGGCATGGCCATTGCCGGTCTCTGCGTCGGCGCCACCTACGGCTATATCTATGTGCGCTCGGAATACCCGGATGCCGTGGCCACCTTGCGCAACGCGCTGGAGATTGCCCGGTCGAACGGTTACCTCGGCGCCAATGTCGGCGGCAGCGGCCAGGCCTTTGATATGGAAGTGCGCGTCGGTGCCGGCGCCTACATCTGCGGTGAGGAAACCGCGCTGCTGGATTCGCTCGAAGGCAAACGCGGGATCGTCCGCGCCAAGCCGCCGATTCCTGCCTTGAAGGGGCTGTTCGGCCAGCCGACGCTGGTGCACAACGTGCTGACCCTGGCCTCGGTGCCGCTGATCCTGGCCAAGGGCGCGCAGTTCTATCGCGATTACGGCATGGGCCGTTCCCTGGGCACCATGCCTTTCCAACTGGCAGGCAATATTCGCCACGGCGGCCTGGTGGAGCGGGCTTTTGGCCTGACCCTGCGCGAACTGGTGGAAGACTACGGCGGCGGCACCGCCAGTGGCCGGCCGCTGAAGGCTGCACAAGTGGGCGGCCCGCTCGGAGCCTGGGTGCCGCCGTCGCAATTCGACACGCCGCTGGATTACGAGGCCTTCGCCGCCATGGGCGCGATGCTCGGTCACGGTGGTGTGGTGGTGGCGGACGACACACTGGACATGGCCCACATGGCGCGGTTCGCCATGGAGTTCTGCGCCGAGGAATCCTGTGGCAAATGCACGCCGTGCCGTATCGGCTCGACCCGGGGCGTGGAGGTGATCGACCGCTTGCTGGCCGCATCGGACCAGGGCGGTCGCGATGAGCAGGTGATCATCCTCAAGGACCTGTGCGACACGATGCAATACGGTTCGCTGTGCGCCTTGGGCGGCATGGTCTCTTTTCCGGTCGCCAGCGCCCTCAAGTACTTCCCCGCCGACTTCGGCTTGCAGCCCTCGGAGGCCGAGCAATGATCACTGTATTCGATCCGAAAACCGACATGGATCTGGGCACGCCAGCCCGCGAAAGCCAGGTGCAGGTCACCCTGAACATCGACGGTCAAACCATCAGCGTGCCCGAAGGCACGTCGGTGATGCGCGCTGCCGCATTGCTGGGCACCACCATTCCCAAACTCTGCGCCACCGACAGCCTGGAAGCCTTCGGCTCCTGCCGCATGTGCCTGGTGGAGATCGACGGCATGCGCGGCTATCCCGCGTCCTGCACCACGCCGGTCACCGAAGGCATGACCGTGCACACCCAGACGCCGAAGCTCGCGACCCTGCGGCGCAACGTCATGGAGTTGTACATCTCCGATCACCCGCTGGACTGCCTGACCTGCTCGGCCAACGGTAACTGCGAGCTGCAAACCGTGGCCGGTCAGGTCGGCCTGCGGGAGGTGCGTTACGGTTACGAAGGCGACAACCATCTGGCCGATGTGAAGGACACGTCCAACCCCTACTTCGACTACGACCCGAGCAAGTGCATTGTCTGCAACCGCTGCGTGCGTGCCTGCGAAGAAACCCAGGGCACCTTTGCCCTGACCATCACCGGGCGCGGTTTTGAATCCCGGGTGGCGGCGGCTGGTGGGGATAACTTCCTCGATTCGGAATGCGTGTCCTGCGGCGCCTGTGTACAGGCCTGCCCGACCGCCACGCTGATGGAAAAAAGCGTGGTCGAACTGGGTCAGCCCGAACACAGCGTGATCACCACTTGCGCCTATTGCGGCGTGGGTTGCTCGTTCCGCGCCGAGATGAAAGGCGACCAACTGGTGCGCATGGTTCCGGACAAGAACGGCCAGGCCAACCACGGCCACTCCTGCGTCAAGGGCCGATTTGCCTGGGGCTACGCCACCCACCCGGATCGCATCACCAAGCCAATGATCCGCCAGCACATCAACGACCCGTGGCAGGAAGTCAGCTGGGATGAAGCGGTGACCTACGCCGCCAGTGAATTCCGCCGCCTGCAGCAGAAATATGGCCGCGATTCCATCGGCGGCATCACCTCCAGCCGCTGCACCAACGAAGAAACCTACCTGGTGCAGAAACTGGTGCGCGCCGCCTTCGGCAACAACAACGTCGACACCTGTGCGCGGGTCTGCCATTCGCCGACCGGTTATGGCTTGAAGCAAACCCTGGGCGAGTCCGCCGGCACCCAGAGTTTCGACTCGGTGATGCAGGCCGACGTGATCCTGGTGATGGGCGCCAACCCCAGCGATGCGCACCCGGTGTTCGCTTCGCAACTCAAGCGCCGCCTGCGTGAAGGCGCACGGCTGATCGTCATCGACCCACGGCGTATTGATCTGGTGGATTCAGTGCATGCTCGCGCCGAATATCACTTGGCCCTGCGCCCCGGCACCAACGTCGCCATGCTCAACGCCCTGGCCCATGTGATCGTCACCGAAGGCCTGCTCAACCAGCCCTTCATCGACGCCCGCTGCGAAGGCAACGATTTCGCCCGCTGGAGCGAGTTCGTCAGCCGTGCGGAGAACTCACCGGAAGCCCTTGCCCCAGTCTGTGGGGTCGACGCCGCCGATATTCGTGCTGCCGCGCGCCTGTACGCCACCGGCGGCAACGCCGCGATCTATTACGGCCTGGGTGTCACCGAGCACAGCCAGGGCAGCACCGCGGTGATGGGCATCGCCAACCTGGCCATGGCCACCGGCAACATCGGGCGCGAAGGCGTGGGCGTGAATCCGCTGCGGGGGCAGAACAACGTGCAGGGCTCCTGCGACATGGGCTCCTTCCCCCACGAGTTGCCCGGCTACCGGCACATTTCCAACGAAGTGGTGCGGGCGCAGTTCGAGCAGGCGTGGAACGTCACGTTGCAACCTGATCCGGGCTTGCGCATTCCCAACATGTTCGAGTCGGCGCTGGCCGGCAGTTTCAAGGGCTTGTACTGCCAGGGCGAAGACATCGCCCAGAGCGACCCGAACACCCAGCACGTCACCGCGGCCCTGTCGGCCATGGAGTGCGTGGTGGTGCAGGATATCTTCCTCAACGAAACCGCCAAATTTGCCCACGTGTTCCTGCCGGGCGCCTCGTTCCTGGAGAAGGACGGCACCTTCACCAACGCCGAGCGGCGCATCTCGCGGGTACGCAAGGTCATGGATCCCCTGGGCGGCAAGGCCGACTGGGAAGGTACGGTGGCGCTGGCCAATGCCTTGGGCTACCCGATGAACTACAAGCATCCATCGGAAATCATGGATGAAATCGCCCGCCTGACGCCAACCTTCACCAACGTCAGCTACGCCGAACTCGAGCGCCACGGCAGCCTGCAATGGCCGTGCAACGCCGAGGCACCGGACGGCACGCCGACCATGCACATTGATCAATTCGTGCGCGGCAAGGGGCGCTTCATGCTCACCGGCTACGTGCCCACCGAGGAGAAGGTCAACAGCCGATACCCGCTGTTGCTGACCACCGGGCGCATCCTCAGCCAGTACAACGTCGGCGCCCAGACCCGGCGTACCGAGAACGTCGCCTGGCACGCTGAAGACCGCCTGGAAATTCACCCTACCGACGCCGAGAGCCGTGGCATCAACGAAGGCGACTGGGTCGGCATCGGCAGCCGCGCCGGGCAGACCGTGCTGCGCGCGCGGGTCACTGAACGGGTGGCGCCGGGCGTGGTGTACACCACGTTCCACTTCCCGGAATCGGGGGCCAACGTGATCACCACCGATAACTCCGACTGGGCCACCAACTGTCCGGAGTACAAGGTCACGGCCGTGGAGGTCAGCCGCGTGTACCACCCTTCGGAGTGGCAAAAACGCTTCCAGGAATTCACCGACGAACAGCACCGCTTGCTCAAGGAGCGCCGTCAGGCCCGTGGCGATAAGGCAGAGGTGCGCCGATGAGCACCGAAAACCTGATCAAGATGGCCAACCAGATCGCCCAGTACTTCGCCAGCGAACCGGACCGGCAACAGGCAGTACTGGGCGTGCGTAATCATCTCAAGATGTACTGGACGCCAGGCATGCGCAAGGAGTTGCTGGCCTGGCAGACTGAGCATAAGGGCGCGGATATGCACCCGCTGGCGCAAGAGGCGGTGGGTGGAGCGGGCTGGTAGCGACTGAAAAACGCGATTCCTGCAGGAGCCGGCTTGCCGGCTCCTGCAGGATGAATATCAGCCAGCACATAGGCTGAATGTCAGGCCGCCATCGCGAGCAGGCCAGTCGCTGGCATCTACCCCCCGACAAGAACGCCAATCAGCGGCACGATCAGCAACGTGCTGATGGCCATGGACAGGACATTGCCAATGTAGGCATGCATGTCGGCCGGCAAACGCTTGGCAATCGCAAAGGCCAGGGGTGGTGCGATCAAAGCCCCTAGCAACGCACTCGAGCCGATCACCAGCCCACTGCCGCCATGGGTCAGGATCGCAGCGGGCACCACTGACACCAGAGGCACGTAAGTGGGGTACCAGCCGCGCAGCATCCATTGTCGACGCCAGACCAGCACCCCGATGGCCGAGGTCAACGCTTGTGCAGCGATGATATGCAGCAATAGTCCCGACCCGTACGCCGGGCTGACCGGATTCATCGCGTACGCCAGCAATACCCCCAGTAACAAGCCAAGACTGGCCAGTTCATTGCCAAAGAATGGCGCTTCGGAAAAGTCTGCCAAAACCCGGCGCATGCTCCAGACGACCCCGTAGTCGGGCGCTTTGGTGACGGGCGCGGGAGGCTTGGAGGGTGGTGTCTCGGATTGTTCGGACTTCATCAGGTCGGGCCGGTAGCGGCACAGCAGAAATGCCACGACACTGGCGACTGCCATGCCAAGAACATTGCCGATCACCGCTGGCAACCCCAACGGATTGCACAGGTAATTGACGATCAACAGGCACATGGGAGTGACGAGTACGGCCCCCATGATTGCGCCGTTGATCGTGACCTTCCAGCCACCGCCAAACATCAGCACCATCGCCGCTGGCAGCGAGACGAATGCGGCAAATGTCGGTTGCCAGCTGGTGGCGGTCACCGTCCACCCCCAGAGCACGTTACTCAGCAGCAGGCCGAGCAGTGAACTGGTGATCAGCCAAGGCCAGAGCCCGGTGCCATAGGAAATGCTGAAGCCTTGCCAGGATCTCCCCGTTCGATTCGCCCAGTAGGCGAGATATGCACCCGCCAACAGTCCGATCGAGGCGAACTCGTGTTTGTAGAATGCCACCTCGCTGATGTCTCCAAGCAGCCAGCGCAACCAGGCGCTTGGCTGGGGAAGGCTCGACACCATGTCGCTGTAACCTGGCCAATGAGCGGACCAGAACGAACGGTTGGTGAATGAAAGCCAGATAATCAGCAGTGTCGCGCCGGTCATCAGCAGGATGACCGCCATATCAAATGGCGATCTGTGGACAATGCGTTTTTTGTCGGTAGTCGTTTGCATGTCAGGTCTCCCCTATCAACGCGGGAGACATGGGTGTTGTGTATAGCTGAGCATCTGATCGTAGAGATCGGCTCGACGATCACGGTGTAGATCGTTCAGGTTGTTCCAGATAGGGGCGCTGCGGGAGCTGGTCAGGTCAATATCGGCATACAGGATTTCCTCCTGGTCTGCCGAGGCTACGGCGCCAATCGGCCAGCCATTGGTCCCGGCAATCAGCGAGCATCCAAGGTAACGGGCACCTCGTTCTTCACCGATCCGGCTGGCTGCAGCGATAAACACATTGTTGACGTGAGCAGCCGTCATCGTCAGGTACGACGCCATGCACTTGCCGGCATCGTCGAACAGCGGCGGCGGTGTCCAGACCCAGTTGTTGACGCTGCAAATGATGTCGGCGCCTTGTTGACTCAGGATGCGTGGCACCTCGGGGAACCAGATATCCCAGCAGATCAACATGCCGATTCGACCAATCGGCGTATCAAAAACCGGAAACCCCAGATCGCCCGGTGTGAACCAGAGTTTCTCCAGATTCCATAAATGGGCTTTGCGATACTTGCCGATAAAACCTTCAGGGCCGACCAGTATTGCGGTGTTGAAGAGCCGCATGCCATCACGTTCGGCCAGGCCGGTTACGAGGTAGACGTTGTGCCTGGAGGCAAAATCGATCCACAGTTGCGCGCTTGGCCCGCCGGGTATCAACTGGGCATGAGCAAAGGCATCCTGCCGACTGCTGAAGAAATAACCGGTGCTGGACAGTTCAGGCAGCACGATAAGATTCGCACCGCCGTTGACCGCCTCCAGCGCCAATTCCAGGCTGCGACACAGATTTGCATCACAATTTTCAATGCCGACTTGTGGATCGAATTGCACGACTGCTACACGAACAGGGCTTGTTGGCTCGCTCATTTCGGGTGACCTCTTTTTATTGTTATTCACGCTGTTTGATTGCGTGTTTATGAGAGTCGAAATGCCAGCGGGTGTAAGTCAGATGCTTCCGGTAAGGCTGTAGCCTGTGTCCGGAGATGTATGAGGGAGTTGTTTTAGTTTGATTCGGAAAAAGAGTCTGCATTTGCAGGCCCTTTTTGTGCGTGAAGGACCCTAAAATTCACCACAACACCCTGTGGGAGCGGGCTTGCCCGCGAAGAGGCCAGTACTTTCAACGGGGATGCCGACCGGGCGAACGCCTTCGCGGGCAAGCCCGCTCCCACAGGGTATGCATCGTTCTCGAGTTCCTGTTTTGATCACTCGATCTCAATCGGCCCCTTGGTCCCGGCATCACTGTCCGTCCAGTAATCCTCGCCCGTCAGTCGCCGATCACCTTGAAGCGTGAAGGTAAGTTTGCCTTGGTGAAATTGCAGGGTGCCGTCGGTGCGTTTGGCGTCAACCCGTTTGCCGTTCACCCAGACCTGTTCCTTGGCATCGATGCGGATGGTGGCCACTGTCGCGCCTGCATCGCTTTTGGCTACCCACTGGCCGGCATAGGGCGTCTGGGTCGTCGAGTTGTCCGTGGCGGGGTTGGTGAACCCGGCCTTGGCGTTTTCCGCTTTGCTCTTGTGGATATCACAGCCCTGGGTCTCGCTGACCTGGGTGCAGCCCGATTGCTCGAGTTGCTTGCGGTACTTGTCGTTGATGGCAAACGCCGGGGCTTGCGCGGTCAGCAGGATTGCCAGCACTGGCAGGATGATTTTGTTCATGATTGCCCTCTTATTGATCAACAACTTGGCCATTGGCTGCGAACAGTATGGGTGGGATGAAGCGGTGACCTATGCCTGCAGGGGGTGCTCCGACGAACCGAGGGCGCCGCGGGGTGCCAGGCTTCCCGCGTTATCGCTAACGACCATCGTCGGAACGCCGCCCGGAGCATGCTCGCTCCTACAGGGGGTGTTAGAGCAGGTGTTGGGAGATCAGCTTGGAGACCTCGACCATCGAGGTCTTGCCGGTGAATTCGAATTTCACTTTTCCCAACGACGAAAAATAGATCTCCAGCTCGGAATCCAAGTCAAAGGTCCCCGAGGTCTCCACCGAATACGCCACGATGTTTTTATACGGCAACGAGGTGAAGTCCTTCTTGCTGCCCGTGATGCCCTGTACGTTCACCGCGATGATGCGCTTGTTGGTGAAGACCACGCCGTCGCGCATGGATTTGTACGAGTCGATGACCTTTTCCCCGTCGAGCAAAAGCTCGGCAACCCGTTCGGCGTATTCCTCGTTTTGCTTGAGCTTGAAGAATCCCTTGTTGTTGAAGTCGATCATTGGCCTCTCCCTGATTGTCAAAACACGCATCTAAGCACGACTTCATGCCCTTGGGCCTGCCTTACTTATCTCCGCCGGTCGTGCGTACCGCACTCTCGATCGCCCGCACGCTGATCGCCGCAAAGATAGCGGTGAGCAGCACGCCGTTGAACCCCAGCAATATCGCGAGTATTCGCGACATCGGCAGTTTCGGCACGAGCTCGCCGTAGCCGATGGTCAACCCGGTCACGAAGCCGAAGTAGATGCCGTCAAAAGCGTCCCAGCCTTCCAGGTAGCTGATGATCAGGCCGCACGTGACGATGACGACCAGCATGGAGGAAAAGATCGGCCAGACAATTCGAAGGTAATAGCCGACGGCTTTGTAGAATTCTCGACGGATGTGCGAGGTATGGGTGGGCTTCATGTCATGGGTATCCTGGGGGCGGCGGATTATTTCGTGACAGACGCAATGGCAACTTCACTTTAGCCTGTGTTGCCGTTAGCTGCGTTATCATCGCCCGCCTCTGTGCCTTCAAGAGTTTGTATCCCGGATGTCCCAAGCGCTGCCAATACCCGACGACCCTCAATCCCTGCCTCCTGTGCTGGCCGGCCCGATATTACGGCGCCTGGAACCCACGCGGCTGGTGCTGTGGCTGGTGGGCTCGCGGGCGCTGGAGTTGACGCTGCGCTTGCAGGGCGTGGGCGATATTCGCCTCGATGTCGGGCAATGCACGGTGATTACGGTGGGTACGCATGCGTTCGTGCACCTGATCGATGTCGCGCTGGACGTCGCCCTGCCCTGCGATGAGTTGATCGAGTACGACCTGCTGATCGATGACGGCACCGGCATCGCCACCTGGGCGCCGCATCTGTTGTACGGCGATGCAACTGCGCCGAATTTTGTCCTGCACGCTCGCATTGAGCAGTTGCTGCACGGCTCGTGCCGCAAGCCCCATCACCCGGCCACCGACGGACTGCTGTGCGTCGATGAGCTGTTGGCGCAAGACCACCCGGCCAGCGACCGGCCGGCGCTGCTGATGATGAGCGGTGATCAGGTCTACGCCGACGATGTCGCCGGGCCGACCCTGCGGGCGATCCATGCCTTGATCGAACGGCTGGGGTTGTTCGGTGAGCATCTGGAGGGCGCCGTGGTCAGCGACAGCGCCGAGCTTTACGGGCACGCCGCCTGTTACTACCACCGCGCGGACTTGTTGCCGGCACTGCAAAGCAACGAAACCCTGCGCGAGCGTTTTTTCGGCGGCGCGCGCAAGCCTATTTTCACCAGCAGCAGTGCCGACAATCACCTGGTGACCTTCGCCGAAGTGATGGCCATGTACCTGCTAGTCTGGTCGCCGACGCCCTGGACCCTGATCGCGCCAAAACCGCCGAAACTGATCAAGGAACGGCGCGAGCGTTATGCCCTGGAACAGACGCGCATCGACGCGTTCAAGGCCGGCCTGGACAAGGTCGCGCGAGCCCTGGCGCACGTGCCGACGCTGATGATCTTCGATGATCACGACATCACCGACGACTGGAATCTTTCCGCGCAATGGGAGGAAACCGCCTACGGCCATCCGTTTTCCCGGCGCATCATCGGCAATGCGCTGCTGGCCTACATGCTGTGCCAGGGCTGGGGCAACAATCCGACCGCCTTCACTGCCGTGCTGGAAAAAACCCGTTTGTTGAGCGCTACAGGCGATGACCATTACCTGGACAGCGATGTCCAGGACGCGCTGATCGATGAGCTGCTGCGCTTCCAGAACTGGCACTACGTGCTGCCCACCACGCCGGCCATGGTGGTGCTCGATACCCGCACGCGGCGCTGGCGCAGCGAGATGAACCTCAAGCAACCGTCGGGCCTGCTGGACTGGGAAGCCCTCAGCGAACTGCAGCAGGAACTGCTCGATCACCCCTCGGCGATCATCGTTTCGCCGGCGCCGATCTTCGGCGTCAAGCTGATCGAAACGGTGCAACGGGTGTTCAGCTGGCTGGGTTATCCACTGCTGGTGGACGCCGAGAACTGGATGGCCCATCGCGGCGCGGCCCAGGTGATTCTGAACATTTTCCGCCACTCGCGCACGCCGGGTAACTACGTTGTGCTGTCCGGCGATGTGCATTACTCCTTCGTCTACGAAGTGCTGATCCGCCACCGCAAGGCCGGCCCGCGCATCTGGCAGATCACCAGCAGCGGGATCAAGAACGAGTTTCCGCCAACCCTGCTGGAGTGGTTCGACCGCCTCAATCGCTGGCTGTACTCACCGCGCTCGCCGCTGAACTGGCTGACCAAGCGTCGGCGCATGCGCATCGTGCCGCACGTTCCGGAGCATGCTGAAGCGGGTGAGCGGCTGTGGAATTCGGCGGGGATCGGCCAGGTGTACTTCAATGAACAAGGGCAGCCCCGGGATATTTTCCAGCACAACGCCAATGGCTCGCCGAAGACGCGGATGGTGGCGCCTGAAGATGATGCCTGAAGGACTTGAACAATAATCTGTAGGAGCGAGCTTGCTCGCGAATGCGGTGTAACAAGTACCCCTGAGGTGACTGGCAGAGCGCATTCGCGAGCAAGCTCGCTCCTACAGTTGATCGGTGTCGCTCATGGACCTCACCCGAACCCTGATCATCGGCAACTCCGGCTCCGGCAAGAGCTGGCTGGCACAACGGCTGGCCGAGCGATTGCAGGTGCCCTGGACCGATCTCGACCGCCTTCACTGGCTCTGCGACGAACACAGCATCCCCCGCCCCCGCGCCGACGCCCTGGCCATGGCACGAATCGCGGCCGGGCAAGAACGCTGGGTGATCGAAGGCGTGTATGGCTGGATCGCCCGCGAACTCCTGCCCCGCACGACTGCGCTGATCTGGTTGTGCGTTGCCGACGAGGTGTGCGTCGACAATATTCGCCAGCGTGAGGCCAAGGATGACGAACGCCTGATCGCCCTGCTGGAGTGGGGGGGGAGCTATCGCCAGCGCGATGGGTCCAGCGGATATACGGCCCATCGGCAATTGTTCGACGGGTTTACCGGCGGCAGAATTCAACTGATGGATCGAACTGAAATCACCAATTTCGCGGCGCAATGCACTACGCCGATTGATTTATCTTCACGGCTTCTCATCAGATAAGGACTACAACGTTCTCGGAAACGTCTCGAGGAGGTTTCGACGATACTCAGGAGAAGCGTTGATGCGCCAATTGCATAACGACCATTCGGAGCTATCGCCTTGTCAACCTGTACTGATTTCTGTACGTTCCTTGCATCGAGCGAGGATTTCACCATGCACACCATCAATTACACCACCGCACGCGCGCACCTGGCTGAAACCATGGATCGCGTCAATGAAGACCGCACCCCGCTGCTGGTCACCCGCCAGAAAGGCGAGCCGGTGGTGATAATGTCGCTGGCGGAATACAACGCCCTCGAAGAAACCGCCTACCTGCTTCGCTCCCCAGCAAACGCTGAACGCCTGATCAAATCGATTGGCAACCTGCGCGCCGGGAAAACCAAGTCTCGGCAACTCATTGAAGAATGAATATCGAGTTCACTCCTGAAGGCTGGGACGACTACCTTTGGTTTCAGCAAAACGATAAGGCGGGACTCAAACGCATCAACCTGCTGATCAAAGCCATCCTGCGTGAACCGTTCGAGGGTCTCGGAAAACCAGAACCGCTCAAACACAATTTAAGCGGCTTCTGGTCGCGCCGGATAACGGCTGAACATCGCTTGGTCTACACCATCGAAGACGGTGAGTTATGCGTTGTCATGTGCAGATACCACTACTGAACTCACCCCCCTGACAATCATCTCCACCTCCCGCTCGTCAATCGTCAGTGGCGGCAACAAACGAATGGTCTGCCCCCGCGTCACGTTGATCAGCAACGCATGATCCCTTGCGGCGATCAGGCTAAGGTCGCGCATCGGTTGCTTGAGTTCGATGCCGATCATCAGGCCCTGGCCGCGGATCGCCAGGACATTCGGATTGTCGGCCAACTCCATGCGCAACCTGGCCAACAGGCGTTCGCCCTGGCGCCGGGCGTTTTCCAGCAGGCCCTGTTCCTCGATGATGTCCAGCACCGTGCACCCAACCCGGCAGGCCAGCGGGTTGCCGCCGAAGGTGCTGCCGTGGCTGCCCGGGGTAAAGAGTTCGGCGGCTTTGCCACGGGCCAGGCAGGCGCCGATCGGGACGCCGTTGCCCAGGCCTTTGGCCAAGGTCATGACATCCGGGACGATGCCCTCGTGCTGGAACGCGAACCACTGTCCGGTACGGCCGATGCCGGTCTGGATTTCGTCGAGCATCAGCAACCAGGCGCGCCGGTTGCAGAGTTCGCGCACGGCTTTCAGGTAGCCGGGTGGCGCCAGCTGCACGCCGCTTTCGCCCTGGATCGGCTCCATCAGGATCGCCACGATGCGCGAGCCGTGATCCTGGCGCACCTTGTCCAGCGCCTCGAGGTCGCCGAACGGCACTTTGACGAAATCCCCTGGCAACTTGTTGAACCCCAGGCGCACCGCCGGGCCATCGCTGGCGGACAGGGTGCCGAGGGTGCGGCCATGGAAAGCGTTCTCCATGACCACCACCAACGGTTGCTCGATGCCCTTGTGCCAGCCGTGCAGTCGGGCGATTTTCAGCGCTGTTTCATTGGCCTCGGCGCCGGAGTTGTTGAAGAACGCCCGGTCCATTCCCGACAGTTGGGTCAGCTGGCGGGCCAGGCGTTGCTGCCAGTCGATGCTGTAGAGGTTGGAGGTGTGCAGCAACAGGCCGGCTTGTTCGCTGATGGCCGCGACGATTTTCGGGTGAGAGTGGCCGACATTGGTCACCGCCACCCCGGCCACCGCGTCCAGGTATTCACGACCGGCCTGGTCCCACAGGCGCGTGCCCAGGCCCTTGTTGAAACTCAAGGCCAAGGGTTGGTAAGTGCTCATCAGGCAGGCGGCGGTCATGACATCAAGCTCCATCAAGGGTCGTTGTTTTTGCAGTATGGTTAGCCACCTGAGCTGGATAAATACTGCAATACTTCAATCATTTTAAAGTTGAGCTTGATAATGGATCTGTTCCAGGCAATGACCGTCTACGTCAAAGTGGTGGAATCCGGCAGCATGACCGGCGCCGCTGCGCAGTGCAAAATGTCCACGACCATGGTCGGCAACCACCTCAAGGCCCTCGAGCAGCGCCTCGGCGTGCGCTTGCTCAACCGCACGACCCGGCGCCAGCGGTTGACCGAATTTGGCGTTGCGTATTACCAGCGCTGCCTCGAAGTGTTGGGGCTGGTGGCCGATTCCGAACGCCTGGCCGAGCAAGCGGTGGATGAACCCAGCGGCACGTTGCGCATCTCGGCGCCCTTGACCTTCGGCACGGAAAAACTGGCACCCGCCCTGAGCGAATTCGCCCTGCTCTACCCCCGGGTAAAACTCGATGTAATGCTCACCAACCGGCGCCCGGACCTGCTGGAAAACGGTCTGGACGTGGCCTTTCGCCTGGGCGCCATCGAGGCGTCCAACCTGATCGCCCGGCCGCTGCTGGACTACACCCTGACCATGTGCGCATCCCCGGCGTATGTGGCTCGTCGCGGGGCGCCACAAACCCCTGAAGACCTGCGCCATCACGATTGCCTGTCCTTCGCCTATCCGGCTGGCGATGACTGGCACTCGGTGGAGAAGGAATGGCGCCTGGCTGGCCCCGAAGGCGAAGTCACGGTAGCGGTCAGCGGACCGATGCTGATCAACAGCTCGGCAGGGCTGCATCAGGCGGCGCGAACCGGCATGGGCATCGTGATGTTGCCCGATGTCCTGGTCGAGCAAGACATCCAGGACGGCAAACTGCTGGGCTTGATGCCCGGATTCAACCCGCCGAGCCGGCCGATGCACCTGATGTATGCCCAGGACCGCTACCGCCTGCCGAAATTGCGACGTTTCGTCGACTTCGCCGTGCAGATGTGGGGCAAGCACTAGCAGCCTCGCCGAGCCTTGGACTAATCTCCCTGACTGAGCAGGTCATTGGCTATCAGGCGCTCGCCAGGGAGAGCAGCGATGGGAGAAGCATCGAGTATCGAACCCTTGAAGTTCAATGTCTCGGACATGAACGAAGGCATGCTGCACACCATCATGGAGCTGGTCAGCGACGGTATCTGGGACTGGAACGCCAACACCGGCTTCGTCTACCGCAACGCCCGCTGGTACGAAATGCTCGGCTACACGCCGCACTCCCTGGATAACAACGTGTTGACCTGGGAAAATATCATCCACCCCGATGATTTCCCGCAGGTGATGGCTCTGTTCGATGACTACCTGAGCCAGCGCACGCCGGTGTACCAGGCCGAGTACCGCTGCCGCGCCCACGATGGCCGTTATATCTGGATCGAAGACCGCGGCCACGTCCTCGCCCGCAATGCCGACGGTTCGGTGGCGCGGATGGTCGGCGCCCACCGCAGCATCGAAGACAAGAAGCGCCTGCTCGAAGCACTCGAACGGCGCAATCAATCCCTTGAAGCCCTCGTTGAAGAACGCACCCGCGAGCTGTCCAGGGTCAATCAGCAACTGCAGCAGCAACTGGAAGAAAATCGTAAGTTGGCTGAAACCGATGCCCTGACGTCGATCGCCAATCGCTACCGCCTGGAAAAAACCCTGCCCCAGGAATGCGAGCGGGCCCAGCGCTTTCGACAGCCGCTGTCACTGATCGCTATGGACATCGACGACTTCAAGGCCATCAACGATCACTACGGCCATGCCCTGGGCGATGCCGCGCTGGTGCAGGTGGTCGAACAAGTGCAGCGCTGCGTGCGTGACGGTGACCTGCTGGCCCGTTGGGGCGGCGACGAATTCATCGTGGTCCTGCCCGATACTCCGCTTGACGCGGCCAGGGCCCTGGCGGAAAGAATCCGCGAGGGCCTGGCGCACTTGCCGGCCGTGGGCGACTTTGCCGTGACCATGAGTTTCGGTGTGGTCCAGCGCTTCGACGAAGAACAACAGACCGGCCTGATGGCCAGGGCCGATCAGGCTCTGTACCGGTCGAAAATCGCCGGCAAGAATATGATCAGCGGATAACGGCCTTCACATCCCCGCCTTCACCAGCACCGGTTTGTCCTGATAACGATCCGGGTACAGCTGCTTGAGCTGCGCCACCTTCGGCAAGTCGTTGATCACGATGTAGGGATAGGTCGGGTGCTCGGTCAAAAAATCCTGGTGTTCTTCTTCAGCCGGGTAAAACCCGTTGAAGCTTTCCAGCTTGGTCACGATCGGCTTGTCGAACGCATGGGCGGCGTCGAGCTGGGCGATGTAGGCCTGGGCGACCCGTTGCTGTTCGCTGCTCTTGGTAAAAATCGCCGAGCGGTATTGGGTACCGGTGTCCGGTCCCTGGCGGTTGAGTTCGGTGGGGTTGTGCGCCACGGAAAAGTAGATCTGCAGCAAGGTGCCGTAGCTGACCTGGCTCGGGTCGAAGGTCACTTCCACCGATTCCGCATGACCGGTACTGCCACTGCTGACGCGATCGTACTGCGCGGTGTTGGCTGCACCACCGGCGTAGCCGGAGACGGCGTTTTTCACGCCTTTGACATGCTGGAACACCCCTTGGACGCCCCAGAAGCAACCGCCGGCGAACACCGCGGTTTCGCTGCGGGCCTGGGTGGTTTCGTCGAGGGCCGGAGGTGGAAGCAGCACCGCTTCTTCGGCCCCGCCGAGGGAAAACGCCGAGCATTGGCCGATGATGCCGGCAGCGGCCAGCCCCAACAGGGTACGGCGCCAGGTGAACAGGCTTTTCATGTCACAGACTCCAGGAAGGATGCAGATAAATTCAGACGGACACGGGCTCGAACTTCAGCGCCAGGCCGTTCATGCAGTAGCGCAGGCCGGTGGGTTTTGGTCCGTCGTCGAAGACATGGCCCAGATGCCCGCCGCAACGCCGGCAGTGCACCTCTTCGCGCAGCATCCCGTAGGAACGGTCCTGGCGGGTAGCCACGGCCTTGTCCAGCGGCGCCCAGAAACTCGGCCAGCCGGTGCGGCTGTCGAACTTGGTCGCTGAAGAAAACAGCGGCAATTGGCAGCCGGCACAGGCGAACGTGCCGTCGCGGTGCTCGTTGTTCAGCGGGCTGCTGTAGGCGCGTTCGGTGCCTTCTTCGCGGAGGATTTCATACTGCTCGTCGCTGAGGATGGCGTGCCATTCGCTGTCGCTGTGGGTCACTTCGAACGCCTCGGCCGCGCTGGCGTCATTGATCAATGCCGCGCCTGTGGAAAACTTCGGCAACAGGCCGATCGCCAGGGCTGCCACCCCCAGCCCGCCGCTCGCGAGAAGAAATTGCCGTCGTGAAAACATGCTCGTCTCCAGAAATCCAGGGGTGTTTCATGGAACACAGCCTAGGCTTTGGGTGATCGCCAAATCCTCACGGTAAGTTAAACAATTCGTGATAACTCGGGCGCCGAAAAACCCGCACAATGGGTATGCCCTTCCCTGACTTTACTGATCTAACTGTAGGAGCTGCCGCAGTGAGGGGCATTACGCACATTGCGCCGAAGGATTGAGCTGGATGGAACAGACCAAACGCGTCCTCGTGGTCGAGGATGACCTGCATATCGCCGACCTGATCTGCCTGCACCTGCGTGACGAGCAGTTCGAGGTGGTGCACAGCGCCGATGGCACTGAAGGCATGCGCCTGCTGCAGCAAGGCAACTGGGATGCGCTGATCCTCGACCTGATGCTGCCCGGTGTCGATGGCCTGGAAATCTGCCGTCGCGCCCGCGCCATGGCCCGCTACACGCCGATCATCATCACCAGTGCGCGCTCCAGCGAAGTGCACCGGATTCTCGGCCTGGAACTCGGCGCCGACGATTACCTGGCCAAGCCGTTTTCCATGCTCGAACTGGTGGCCCGGGTCAAAGCGCTGCTGCGCCGGGTGGATGCCATGGCGCGCAACCTGAAGATGGACGCTGGCAGCCTGCTCATCGACGGCCTGGCCATCGACCCGATCACCCGCGAAGTGTCCCTCGATGGTCGGCGCCTGGACCTCACGCCCCGGGAGTTCGACTTGCTGTACTTTTTTGCCCGCCAGCCGGGCAAGGTGTTTTCGCGCATGGACCTGCTCAACGCCGTGTGGGGCTACAGCCACGAAGGCTACGAGCACACGGTCAACACCCACATCAATCGCCTGCGCGCCAAAATCGAGGCCGACCCGGCGCAACCGGTGCGCATCCTCACGGTCTGGGGTCGTGGCTACAAGTTCGCCACCGGGGAGGAATCGCCGCCATGAGGCTGACCCTGACACAGCGCCTGTCGCTGGTGTTCGCCGTGCTGCTGCTGGTGTGCTGCGGCACCTCGGCGTGGCTGCAGGTGCGTTCTAACCAGATGCATGAGCAGGAAGTGGTGCAAGGGCTGTCCCGGGACCTGGCGCAGCACATCGCCCGCGACACGGTGCTGATGGACACCCAGGGCCTGATGCCCAATGCCGTGCGTGATCTGTTCAGCAAGCTGATGCAGGTCAACCCCAGTGTCGAGGTGTACCTGCTGGACACCGAGGGCAAGATTGTCGGCAGTGCCGCACCCGAAGGCCGGATTCGGCGCGAGCGCGTCGACCTGGCGCCGATCCAGCGCCTGCTCAGGGGTGACGCCTTGCCGATTGCCGGTGACGATCCGCGCAGTGTCGACGCGCGCAAGGTGTTCAGCGCCGCACCGTTGAAGGTCGATGGCAAGGCCGTCGGTTATCTCTACGTGGTGCTGCTGGGTGAAGAACATGATCGCCTGGCCGAGCGCGGCGCCACCAGTGCTGCGCTCAATACCGCCCTGCTGTCCATCGGCCTGGTCGCGCTGCTGTGCCTGATTGCCGGTCTCACCGCGTTTGCGCTGATCACCCGGCCATTGCGCCGCCTCACCGAAACCGTCAGCCAGTTCGACATCGATGGCGTCCCGGTGACGCCGGCCCTGCCCGTCATCGTGGAAACAACCGCCAGTCACGACGAAATCGCCGTCCTCGATGCCGCGTTCCGGCAGATGCAGGCGCGCCTGGGTGAACAATGGCGCTCCTTGACCCGCCAGGACCAGGAGCGTCGCGAACTGGTGGCGAACATTTCCCATGACCTGCGCACGCCGCTGGCCTCGTTGCACGGTTATCTGGAGACCCTGTCGCTCAAGGACGCCACGCTGTCCCCCGCCGACCGCCGCCGCTACCTGGGCATCGCCCTGGATCAAAGCCGCAAGGTCGGGGGGCTGGCGCAGTCGCTGCTGGAACTGGTGCGGCTGGAGCACGGCTTCGTACAACCGGTGCTGGAGCGGTTTTCCCTGACCGACCTGGCCCAGGACATTTTCCAGAAGTTCGAACTGACCGCCGAGGCGCGGCAGGTGGAATTGAAGGCCACGTTCGCCCCTAACGTTGCTGCGGCCTGCGCAGACCTGGGATTGATCGAGCGGGTGCTGACCAACCTGTTCGACAACGCGTTGCGCCATACGCCGCCGGCTGGCGAGATCGAACTGGGTTTGCGCCCACAAGGGTCATTCATTGAAGTGACTGTCAGCGACACTGGCCCTGGTATCGCTCCGGAACTGCGCGAAGGACTGTTTTTGCGGCCGTTCAATATCGGCGGTGCACGGCGTGATGGCGGGTTGGGGTTGCGGATCGTGCACCGCATCCTGCAACTGCATGGGCTTGAGATTCAGTTGATCGATGTGCCGGGGCGTGGGGCGACGTTCCGGTTTTCGTTGCCGATCGATGAACAGACCGCCGCGGGGTTGGTGGTGCGGTCGATGAACCTCAATACACCGCGGCAAGCCTGAATGACGGTGGTGCCTGTCAGGACCCTATCAGTTCTGCTAGTAGCCTACGCCTGAAAAAAGTCCGAAGCTAAAGGTCCGGCTTTACCGACCCTGCACGGAGCTCAGCCAATGCCCATTTCACCTCGCGAAACCCTATTGTGCCGCTACCGCTACGACCCGCTGGACCGCTCGATTGACTGGGCACCCGGTCAGCAGGCCAGCATCCAGCGCTTTTATTGCAAAAGTCGCCTGGCCACCGAAATTCAGGGGGCGGCGAAGTACAGCTTCTTGCAGCATGATGAGCAAGTGTTGGCACAACAGCGACAGGTGGGAGACAACGTCGACACTACTCTGCTGGCGACCGATCAACAGCGTTCGGTGTTGAATGCACTCGACACGACGCAACCCCATCCCCGCGCCTACTCACCCTACGGCCATCATCCATTCGGAAACGGTGTGCTCAGCCTGCTCGGTTTCAACGGCGAACGGCCGGACCCGGTGACCGGACATTATCATTTGGGCAATGGCTATCGGCAGTTCAACCCGAGGTTGATGCGGTTTAACAGTCCGGACAGTTTGAGTCCGTTCGGGAAGGGTGGACTCAATGCTTATATGTACTGTGGCGCAAATCCAATAAATCGAAGCGATCCGACCGGACACTTTGCTCTGAGCCCAAAAATGGTAAATATCGCAGCACGCGCAATATTAATAGCACCTGGTGCGATTTTAGGACTTGCAGGGACGACATTATTATCAATCGGGGCAGGAGCAAAAGATGAAAAAATGGTCATGGATAGCATGATCATTATAGGAACCGCCTCTGCATATTTAGTTGGCGTAGTGGCTTTCACCCAATTAACTCGTAAGCTTCCAGTTCGTCCGCCCCGTCCTTCATCGTTTACACCTCGTAACCCATCGACACCATTAGAATCGGGTGGTTTGCGTCGGCCCTCAACGTCTTCATCCCGAATGCCTGCTACATTTCGCAACTCAGAGTCAGGATCCTCCACCCCTCCACCGAGTTATCGTTCAAGTTGGGCCCCCGCCCCCGACCCCGAACTACCGAGCTATGAATCAATTGAGCTCACGCCAAGGCCCAACGCGCAACCACCGCGCTATTCTCCGCCCGGGTCAACACCGTCAGAACATATTGGGGACGTATTTTTTAAAGCCCGCGAAAATAACGTGAAAGCGAAGAATATTCGTCGACCTACGTAGACCTGCTGAAGATTACTGTTGGCAGCATCACACGTTGCCTCGATTATCTGGACTTGTGCCACCCGGCGGCCATTAACACCAGCCGCCGGTTTGAGTTTCAGGTGCTCTGACGCGGCCGAAAGTTGCGATGACCTCACTATCGCTTCGCGAGCAGGCCAGCCCGATCAACCGAGCATCAGATCAGTCCCGATACCCCGGCGCCACGCGTTCCAGCAATCTCAACAACGCCGTCCAGGCCAATTGCATGGCATCCGGATCGTTGAACTCACCCTCCTCCAGCGTCCGCCCCGGCTCATTGAACTGCCGCTCGGTATGCGCGCAAACCTCGGCCGGCGGCAGCACCACTTCACCGGCCGCCATGGCCGCCAACTGGATGTCGCAGGCCTTTTCCAGGTAGTACATGCGCATGAACGCCTGCCCTACCGTCTCGCCAACCGTCAGCAAACCATGATTGCGCAGCATCAACACCGGTTTGTCGCCCATGTCGGCCACCAACCGTTGCTGCTCGCGCATGTCCAGGGCCACGCCTTCGTAGGCGTGGTAGGCCACACGGTTGTAGAACTCCATGGAGATCTGATTCACCGGTAACAACCCGCACTTCAACGCCGCCACCGCGCAGCCTGATTTGGTGTGGGTGTGCAGCACGCACTGCGCATCTTCGCGGGCTGCATGGATCGCGCTGTGAATCACGAAACCAGCCGGGTTCACCGGGTATGGCGACGGCTCCACAGCGTTGCCGTCGAGGTCGATTTTCACCAGGTTCGACGCCGTGATCTCATCGAACATCAGCCCGTAGGGGTTGATCAGAAAATGGTGCTCAGGCCCCGGAATGCGCACCGAGATGTGGGTGAAGATCAAATCAGTCATGCGCAAATGCGCCACCAGTCGATAACAGGCGGCGAGTTCTTCGCGCAATCGTTGTTCGGTCGGGTTCATTCGCTCACCTTCATGGTGCAGGCCTCAAGCCCCTGGCCCAAGGCCTTCCAACCGTCGAAGCCACGCCGGGCGATGAACACCAGCCGCGTGCTATCGGTGCCGGCTTCATCGGTCGCCGGCAGAAACTGACTGCGGGTACCGACGTGTTGCAGCCAGTGAGCCTTGTTACCCTGCACCAGCTTCACCAGCCCCTTGACCCGGAACACATCGCTGGGCAGCGCCTGCAACCAGCCGCGCAGTCCGTCGGCATCCAGGGCCGCGTTGCTCTGCCACAACCAACTGCTGAACATCTCGCCGTGATCGCCATCGGACACCCGTGTCAGCGGTTTCACCGAGCGAGATTCAAGCTCCAGTTCGGTATCGAGCCACAGCGCATCCGGCAACTGCGCCTGCACGCTTTCATGCACGCGGGTCCGGAACCCTAACGCCTCGCGCAATGCCTGCAACTGCGCCTCGTCGACCAGATCGGTCTTGTTCAACAGCAGCAAATCGGCAGCGGCCACTTGTGCCCGCGCCAGTCGCGCGTACTCGCCGTCGAGTTGCAGATGGCGAGTGGCATCGACCACGGTGATGACCATGTCCAGTTGCATCTGGCTGCGCAGCTGTGGATAAGCCAGGGTCTGTACGATGCGCTGCGGATCGGACACGCCGCTGCACTCGATGACGATGCGTTCCAACCTTGGTTCAAGCTGCGCCAGGCTGCCGAGTTGCGCCAACAGGTCTTCCTGCACGGTGCAGCAGATGCAGCCGTTTTGCAGGCTGTACACCGCGTCGGTCACCTCCGAAACGATCGCGGCATCGATGTTCAGCTCGCCGAAATCGTTGACGATCACCGCCAGGCGGCTGCCTTCGGCACGGCGCACCATGCGGTTGAGCAAGGTGGTTTTACCGGCGCCGAGAAAGCCCGAAACGACGGTTACGGCGATACGTGGCGTGGTCATTGCGCCTTGCCCTCCAGCACCGGTGGTTCACCCTGCCAGACCGCCTTGAGGCCGACGGCTTCCAGTGTCGAATGACGGTCGTAGACCAGTTGCCCTTCGACGAAGGTCAGCAGCACCTGGGTCTTGTGGATGTAGTTGCGTGCCGGTGCAGCGAACAGGTCACGGTCGATCACGATCAGGTCCGCCGCCTTGCCCACTTGCAGGCTGCCGGTGCTGTGCTCCAGGCCCATGGCCACGGCGCCATTGCTGGTGATCACGGTCAGCGCCTGTTCGAGGCTGATCGGGTCGCCGAAGCAGGCCGGGTCGTCGTTCCACGGGTTCTGCCGGGTGATCATGGTTTCCAGCGCCAGCCACGGGTCGATGGACGCCACCGGCCAGTCGGTGCCCATCACGGCGGTGCCACCGGAGGCGAGCACGCCCTTGAAGTCGTAGATGCGCTTGAGCCGTTCCTGGCCGTAACCGGAACGCGCACCGCTGGCGAACGGTGTCGGGTACCAGGCCGCCGGGGAAAATTCGGCGATGACATTCAGTTCCTTGAAGCGCGGCAGATTTCCCGGGTGCAGCAAGGTGCTGTGGGCGCACTGGTGACGCACACCGCTCAAGCCATTGCGTCGACGCGCCTCGGCCACGGCATCGAGGAACACGTCGGACGCGCCGTCGCCGGTGCAATGGGCGATGACACGGATGCCCTTGCGGTCCATGTCCACCACCATGTCGGTGATGTGCTCCGGGGTCAGGTTGAGCTTGCCGCGCCAGCTCTTTTCCTCTGGCCAGGGGGTCAGCAGGTAGGAAGACTTAGGCTCCACGGTGCCGTCGAAGTGGAACTTCACCGCGTTGGCGCTCAGGCGTGCACTGCGATAGTAGTGACGCTCGCCCGCCAGCAATTCCCAGCGCCGACGCACCGGGAAGATGTCGTCCTGCCAACTGATCGCCGCTTCGATGCGCACGGTCAGTTCACCGCTGTCGTCGAGCTCCTTCAGCGCCTGCAAGCGCTGTTCGCAGACATGCACATATTTGCTCGCCGTGACCCCGCGCGAGCTCTGGAAGTGCACGCCATCACGATAGGCGCGGCGCAGCACGCTGACCGGCGTCGGCGGCATGGCGGCGTGGATCATTGCGTAGGCGCCGTCGATCATCAGGCCGGTGGGTTCGCCGGTCAGTTCGTCGCGCTCGAAATAGCCGTTGCGCGGGTCGCTGGTATTGCCATCGATCCCGGCCAGTTCCAGGGCCTTGGAGTTGACCATCATGGTGCCCCACATGCGGTCGAGCAGCGCTACGGGACGGTCGGGCATGACGCTGTCGAGCCAGGCACGACCCGGGGTCAGGCCGGCTTCGCGGAAGGTGTAGCGCACCCAGTATTGGCCGTAGATCCAGCCATCGCCCGGATGACTGTCGGCATAGGCCAGGATGCTTTCGCGCAGTTGCTCGGGCGTCGGGTCTTCGATGCCCACATCCAGGTCGTCGCTGTAGCGTGGCGCCAGCGCCAGGTCGGGATGGGTGTGCATGTCGTGCAGGCCCGGCATGCAGAACGCGCCTTGCAGGTCATGCACACGGGTGTTCGGGCCTTTGAACATCTCGATCTGGCCGAGGCTGGCAACACTGATCAACTTGCCGTCGCGAATGGCCACGGCCTCGGCCCACGGGTTGGCCGGGTCCTGGGTGTAGATACGCCCGTTGGCCAGGATCAGGTCGGCGTAGGTCCCCTGCACGGAATGGGTAGAGGAAAAGTTATCGGACTCAGCCATGTAAGCCACCTTTGAGTTCAGGAAGATTGAAAGGTCCACCGGGCGCCGGGCGCATGGGGAACCTGAAAAAATTGTTGTTGTTTTAGTCAGCCAGAAACGTTGCGGCGTCGACTTCGATCATCACCGGTTCATGGCAATTGCCGAGTTGCCCCAGCAGCCCGCGCAGGCCTTGCAGATTGCTCGCCCGGTGATGAGCGACGTGGCAGCTTCGGGCCAGGGCGGCGAAGTCCGGCGTGAGGATATCCACCCCGAGCAACGGCACCGCCTTGGCGTTCATGTAGTCGCGGATTTCGGCGTAGCTGCTGTTGTTCCACAGCAGCAGGATCACGCCGACACCGGTTTCTTTGGCGGCGATCAATTCGGCGCTGGAAAACTGCAAGCCACCGTCGCCCACCAACGCCACCACAGGGCGCAAGGGTTGCGCGAGCTTGGCGCCGATGGCGGCGGGCAAGCCGTAGCCGAGGGTGCCGTAGCCAGTGCCAGCGTTGAACCAGCTGTTGGGTGTTGGCGCCCGGTAGCCCAGGGCACCCTGATACACCGGCTGGGTCGAATCACCGACGATCAGCGGTTGTGGCAAGTGATCCCGCAGGGTATCGAGCAAGGCCTGCATGCGGCTCTGCTTTGCGCTCCAGCCGGCGTGCTCGATGGCGTTGACCCGGCTCACACGCTCGCCTGCCCAGGCACCATCGACCTGGCGTTGCGGCAGTCGCTCCAACAACGCGAGCAAGCCCTGTTCGGCATCGCCCAACAAGCCGACCGTGGCCGCTTGCACGCCAAGTATTTGCAGCGGATCGATGTCCAGGCGAATCAGCGGCGCCTTGAACTGCAAGGGGCCAAGGCCGAAAAAGTCATAGTCGGTTTCCCCCAGCTCAGTGCCGACAGCCAGCACCACGTCGGCCTCGGCGAACAGCTCACGGCCATGGGCCGAGGACTGCACGCCGTCGAGCAAGAGAGGATGTTCGGGGGCCAGCAAACCCCGGGCGTTGGTGGTCAATGCCACGGGGGCCTGCAAGCGTTCGGCGAGCGCGGTCAGGGCGTCGGTAGCGCGGCGCGCGCCGCCACCAGCGAGGATCAATGGACGCTTCGCCGCCTGGATCAATTCGACGGCGCTGGCGATGGCCGCCGCTGCCGGGGCCGGTGCTGCCGGCAATGCCCGCGGGCGCAAGTCCAGGCCATCGGCAGGCATTTCCAGCACGTCCAGCGGAATCTCGATGTGCACCGGTCGTGGCCGCGTGCAGCCGAACAGGGCAAAGGCCCGCGCCAGCACTTCCGGCAACTGCGACGGGTGCTGCAGCGTATGGCTGAAGGCGCAGACCCCGGCGACCAGCGCGCGCTGATCCGGCAGTTCATGCAGGTGACCGTGCCCAAGGCGCAAGTGTTCGCGACGGTTGCAGGTGGAAATCACCAGCATCGGTACCGAGTCCGCATAGGCCTGGCCCATGGCGGTAATGATATTGGTCATGCCGGGACCGGTGATGATGAAACACACCCCCGGCTTGCCGCTGGCGCGGGCATAACCGTCGGCCATGAAGCCGGCGCCCTGCTCGTGGCGCGGGCTGATGTGTTTCAGGCGGCTGCCGTGCAAGCCGCGATACAGCTCGACGGTGTGCACGCCGGGAATGCCGAAGACGGTGTCAACGCCATAGCCTTCCAGCAACTGAACGAGCGCCTCGGCACAACGGGTCATGCAGCACCTCTTTGATGATGGGCCATACCGGCCCAAGGACAATTGGCGCTAGTATTGTTGAATCAACCGATACAACAATCGATTTTTTTTGGCCTGACTGTTCAATTTCCATCACCATATGTACCACTCACCACCACAACGGGATTGATCCATGCGATTTCCTTCGATGACCGCCCTTCGCGCGCTGGATGCGGTTGCCCGCCTGGGCAGCGTGTCGGTCGCGGCCCGTGAACTGAACCTGACCCGCAGCGCCATCAGTCACCAGATCAGCAAGCTTGAAGAATGTGTCGGCTTTGCCCTCACCGAGCGCATTGGCCGGGGTATCGGCCTGACATATCAGGGCGAGCGTTACGCCCGGGAGGTGCACGGGATCTTGTTGAACTTGCTCGATGCCGGGCAGTTGGTCGACGACCAGGAGATTTCCGGTCGGTTGTGTGTCAGTTGCGCACCAGGGTTTGCCACCTATTGGCTGTGCCACCACATCGGCGCGTTCCTGCGCCAGTATCCGCAGGTGCAATTGCAGCTGATTTCCCCACGCACACCGGACGACATCAACAACCCAGGCGCCGACCTGTTCATCGCCTACGGCATTGGCGACTGGCCGGAGATGGTGGTCGAAGAGATCGTTGCGCTGCGCTTCTTCCCGGTGTGCAGCCCGCGCCTGATCAACGCGCTGAGCGGCCTGAAAAACCCGCAGGAACTGAGCAACTACCCGCTGTTGCACATGACCGATTACTCGGACTGGCGCGTCTGGCTGACCGCCGCCGGGGCTTCGGGAGTCAACGCGGTGAGTGGCATCCTGTTCTCCGATGCGCACTGCGCGCAGTCGGCGTGCATTGCCGGCCAGGGCATCGCGATCGGCGACAACCTGATCAGCGGCGATGCCCTGTCCAAGGGCCTGCTGGTACGCCCGTTCGACATCAGCATCGATTTGCACCGTGGCTACTACCTGGCGGCAGACCCGCAAAAGGCTGACCGCGCCGTGGTTCAGGCCTTCAGCAACTGGGTCAAGACCCAGCTGCAATCGTCCCGCCAGACCTGGCAGGACACCCTTTAAAACCTGTTACACATCCCTGTGGGAGCGGGCTTGCCCGCGATGACGGTGTGTCAGTCGACAAATAAATTGGAAATGCCGGCCTCATCGCGGGCAAGCCCGCTCCCACAGGGATTTGGTTGCCACGCAATTGGGTAAAAAAACTAACCAATACGGGCAAAATAATTCCATTGATGTAGCGATATTTTTAACAATAATAACGCCCAAAGCCCATTTCGGATTTGCATCCGTCCTCGTACGTCTTATGGGCAATAAAAAGAGGAACCTCATTGTGTCCAGCCGTTCAGCGATTCAGCTCAGCGCTCAAGGTATCAGCCAGTATTACGGCCGTTTCGCGGCGCTGGATAACGTCGACCTGGATGTTCGCCAAGGCGAATTCCTGACCCTGCTGGGTCCTTCCGGCTCGGGCAAGACCACCTTGCTGATGATCCTGGCCGGTTTCCTCAGCCCGACCTCGGGCAAGTTGATGGAGCAAGGCGTCGATATCATCCGGCGCTCCGCCGAGAAGCGGAACTACGGCATGGTGTTCCAGGGCTATGCGCTGTTCCCGCACATGAGCGTGGCCGATAACGTCGCCTACCCGCTGCGCATCCGCAAAGTCGCGGCCGAAGAACGCAATCGCCGGGTCAAGCACATCCTTGAAGTGGTCGGCCTCGGCGCGCACATGCACAAGAAGCCCGCCGAGTTGTCCGGCGGCCAGCAGCAGCGCGTAGCGATTGCCCGGGCGCTGGTGTTCGAACCGGAACTGCTGCTGCTCGACGAACCGCTGTCCGCCCTGGACAAGAACCTGCGCGAACAGCTGCAAACCGAATTGCAGCGCATCCACCGTCAGGTCGGCACCAGTTTTGTCTTCGTCACCCATGACCAGAACGAAGCCCTGGCGCTGTCCTCGCGCATCGCGATTTTCAACCACGGCAAGCTGACCCAGGTCGACACCCCGGAAAACATCTACAACCGCCCCGAGAGCCGCTTCGTCGCCGAGTTCCTGGGCAAGATGAACCTGTTCCCGCTGGACAAGCTGACCCGCAACGGCCAGACCGCCAGCGGCCGCTGCGGCTCCAGCGTGCTGCACGCCGTCGCACCGAACGCATTGGGCAATGCCCCGATCGTCCTGGCCGTGCGCCCCGAGCACATGGAGCTGCACAGCGAATGCCCGACCACCGAGGGCTACAACGTGATGCCCGCGCAGCTCACCGACAAGGTCTACCAAGGCTCCAGCACTCACCTGGCGCTGAAGGTCGGAGGCGACACATTGCCGATCAACCTGTCCGTGCCGGGCAATCACCCTGGCGCGCTGATGCCCAGCGGCGCGCCGGTATGGCTGAGCTGGCCGGTGCAGCAAAGCTTCCTGCTCCAGGCCTGATTCCCCAAGAAATTGCGTCACAAAGCTCTCTTCCAATGACAACAAAAAGGCCGGTGCCCACGCAGGCACCCGCCGACTGAGGACTTGCCCATGCGCCAGGATCACCAACAAGACTGCATCGAAGTGCTAATCGAAAAGGCCCGTGGCGGTCAGATCAACCGTCGCACCTTCATCCAGGCCATGGGCCTGCTGGCGGCGGTCCCACTGGCGTTGCGCAGTGGCATCAGCTGGTCGGCGGACAAGCCCCTGGTGGTGGTCAACTGGGGCGGTGATGCCCTGAACGCGTTCCGTTCGGCGTGGACCGACACCTTCACCAGGAACACCGGCATCCAGGTGCGCATCGACGGCGCCGGCCCGACCGAGGGCGCGATCCGCTCGCAACTGGCCAGCGGCCAACCGAGCTGGGACGTAGTCGACGTCGAGAGCTACAGCGCCATCGTGCTGGGCCGCGAAAAGATCCTGCAGCCGCTGGACTACACCACCATCAAGCGCGATCAGGTGGCCCCGGCGCTCAGCTCCGACTTCGGCATCGCCAGCTATCAGTTCAGCTACGTGATGGCCTGGGACAGCGAAAAATTCGGTGATAACGGACCCAAGACCTGGGCCGATTTCTGGGACGTGAAGAAATTCCCCGGCAAGCGCACCTTGTACAAGTGGATGAACGGGATGCTCGAAGCGGCCCTGCTCGCCGACGGCGTTCCAGCCGATCAGCTCTACCCGCTGGACGTGCCGCGGGCGATGAAGAAGATCGACGAGATCAAGCCTCACGTGCTGTCGTTCTGGAGCTCGGGCGCCGAGAGCCAGCAGTTGATGGTCGACGGCGAAGTGTCGGTGGGGGCGATCTGGCACACCCGCGCCAAACTGCTCAGCGAAGACACCGACAACCGCGTGCGCTGGAGCTTCGACAACGGTTTCATCAACTCCAGCAGCTGGGCGGTGCTCAACGGCAACCCGGGCGGCACGCAACCGACCATGCAGTTCATCCAGCAAGCCTTGCAGCCTGAAGGCCAGCTGAAACTATTCGAAGCGCTGGGCAACGGTCCGTCAAACAGCGCCACCGAGAAATTGATGTCGCCCGAGCAGCTGGCAGCTAACTGCAGCTCCGAAGCCAACCTGAAAAAACAGATCGCCCTCAATGCCCAGTGGTACGCCGACAACTACTCCAAAGCCCTGGAAGAGTACCTGACGCGGTTGTCCAAGTGAGCCATCGACCATGACGACGACCCTGGTTTCAACCCTCACCACCCCCAAGCCGCGCTTCAGCTCGCCGGGCCTGGAGCGCGGCTTGCTGCTGTTTCCGCTGCCGGTATTGCTGCTGGTCTTCTACGTGCTGCCATTTCTCGGCGTGGTCGGCTGGAGCTTCTCGCTGCCCACTCCAGGCATCGAGCAGTACCAGCGTATAGCCACGGACCCGGCGATCCACGAGATGCTCTGGCGCACCTTGCGCCTGTGCCTGACGGTCAGTGGCCTGGCCTTGATGATCGGTTACCTGCTGGCGTACTGCTGGGTGTTCAGCCCGCCGTTCTGGCAGCGGGTGGTGGAGATCTGCATCTTCATCCCGTTCTGGATTTCCGTGCTGGTGCGCGCCTTCGGCTGGCTGATCGCCCTGCGCAGCAATGGCGTGCTCAACGACAGCCTGTTGGGCATGGGCCTGATCGATCAACCGCTGCAACTGAGCCGCAATGAAATCGGCGTGGTCATCGGCATGCTCCACGTGATGATCCCGTACGCCGTGTTCCCGCTGCTGTCGACCATGCGCCAGCTCGATCAGCGCGTGCTCATGGCCTCGCGCGGGCTGGGTGCCGGTGCCTTGCGTACCTTCTGGCAAGTGCTGCTGCCACAGACCCTGCCGGGCATCCTGGGCGCGTTCATCATGGTCTTCGTGTTCTGCCTGGGCTTCTTCATCACGCCGGTGCTGTTGGGTGGCGGGCAAACGGTGATGATCGCCGAATACGTGTTCCTGCAAATGTTCCAGACCAGCAACTGGGGCCTGGGGGCGGCACTGAGCGTGGTGCTGCTGGCTTTGGTCAGCGCATTGATCTGGGTGCTGCTGAAAATGACCCGCGTGAACCGACTGGTAGGCTGAGATCACTATGAATACCCATCGTACAAGCCTGAGTACCCGCCTGCTGGCCGTAATCGCCATGGCCTTCATGCTGTTCCCGTTGCTGACGGTCATCCCGGTGTCGTTCACCAGCAAGCGCTTCCTGTCGATGCCCCAGGGCAATTGGTCGCTGCGGCATTACGAAGCGCTGGTGAGCAACCCTGACTGGTTCCATGCCATCAGCCAAAGCCTGACCATCGCCTTCGCCACGAGCATCATCGCGACCTTGCTGGCCGCCAGCTTCAGCCTCGGCATCTGGTACATGCGCTCCAAATGGGCCACGGCGTTGATCGGCCTGGTGCTGCTGCCGATGGCGATTCCGCCGGTGATTTCCGCGCTGGTGCTGTACTTCATGGAAACCAAGCTCGGTCGCTTCGCACCCGGCATGGGCTACGACACCCTGACCGGCGTGGTGATCGCCCACGTGATCATGGTGGTGCCATACGGCGTGGTGACCATGCTGGTAGCCCTCAGCCAGATCGATCGACGCATCGAACTGGCCTCACGCAACCTCGGCGCCAACCTGATGCAGACCACCTTCATGGTGATCCTGCCGAATCTCAAACTGGGCCTGGCCTCCACCGCCCTGCTGGGTTTCGCCCTGTCGTGGGAAGAGGTGGCGGTGACGCTGTTCATCACCAGCGTCAACGTCGACACCCTGCCCAAGCGGATCTGGAGCGGGTTGCGCGATAACGTTGATCCGAGTGTCGCGGCGATTTCGGTGTTGTTGATCAGCCTGACCTTGCTGGTGCTGATCGGGCGGCTGGTGGTTCAGCATCTGGCGGATAAACGCGCGCAGAAGCTGTTGCATCCATAAACACGCCACGCAACCTGTAGGAGCCCGGCTTGCCGGCGAAGGCGTCCTTGACCATTGCGCCGGTCTGTCGGACGCCTTCGCCGGCAAGCCGGGCTCCTACAAGGTAATGCGTTCGTGGATTTTGTCCGTTGGCCCGTTGGGCCGTGACAACCGCGTCCCGGTCCAATAGATTAGTCGGCCTGAAAAAGCCCCCGGGCTTTCTCGCCTCTATTCAAGTTCAAAGAAGTAGTGAAATTTCAATGTCCGATTCCAACACCGCTGAATCCGTAGTCACCTTGTCGTCCAAAGCGGAATACGAAAACTCCATCAATCTTTCACAGCATGTGCCACAGGCCAAGACCATCAGCGAAATGGTCCTGGACGCTTTCCAGTCCACCCGCGAAAGCGAGCAGATCCGCGAGCTGCGCGCCGCGATCCGCCAGGCCCACGACAGCTTCGACGACGACAAAGCCTACGAACTGATGGGTGAGCTCAAGCAACTCAAGGACGCCGAGGCCGCCGACATCGCCGCCCTGGAAGACCTGAGCAGCAAATTCCCGATCAGCCGCATCCTGTCCAGCTTCAAGGACGATCCGGCGTTCCAGGAAATCGTCTACGGCCTGGCCCTGAAGGTGCTGAACCAGACCCACCAGGCCATCAACAATCCGAGCGGCGGCAAGAGCAAAGCCGCCAAGGCGAAAAAAGAACTCGAAGTGTTCACCATCAGCAAGGACGGCATCAGCGTCACCTTGCCGTTGCGCACCCCGCGCTCGCGCCTGAACGTCGACCGTGAAGCCCTGGAATTCCTCGGTTTCACTTTCGTTGGCGAAGGTGAGGAAGCGCAACTGCAAAGCGAAACGTTCCTGGACAACAGCGGAACCGAACAGGCGATCAACCGCAAGAACATCATCACCGCGCTGCAACAACAGACCGCCTTCGATGGCTTCACTATCGCCGCGCAGTAACACCCCCTCGCCGCAAATGCTTCGCTAGTTCAAGCATCCCCCAAGCCCCGCCCTCGTGCGGGGCTTTTTATTGCCTGCGATTCAGGCAAGTCCGCGACTACTGTTCCAGTATCAAAACAATATCAACACTTCCCTTAACCCTCGAGCACCATGGGTCCGCCTGCGGGGAGCGTCAACTCACTGTCCAGCCCAGGACCTCAGTGGTGCAATTGCTGAGGCCTGCATGAACACACTTCCCCTGTACCGTCAGTTAGCCAACCACTACCTCGACGCGATCCGCAGCGGCACCTTGAAAACCGGCGAGCGCTTCCCCTCCATCCGCCTGATGATGGAGAAGCACGCCGTCAGCCTGTCGACCGCCGTGCAGGTTTGTCGGGAACTGGAGGGCCAGGGTGTGCTCGAGGCGCGTCCGCGCTCGGGCAACTACATCCGCCAGCCCGACACCCTGCCCCGCCCTGTGCCCCTGGCGGTGCCGGATGCCGGTGCGTATGTCGGCATTCACCAACAGGTGTCGTCGGTGCTCAAGGCCAGCCAGCGCGCGACCATCAAGGTCAATTTCGCCAGCCCCTACTGTGCGCCGCAACTCTACCCGCTGAAAATCCTCCAGGACCACATGGCCAAGGCGTTGCGCCAGGACCCGCAGTTGCTGGGGAGGACCGGGCCAACCTGCGGCAACCTGGCACTGCGCAACATCCTTGCCCGCCGGGCCTTGACCTGCAAAACCCACCTGAGCGCAGAGCAGATCGTGATCACCAACGGCGCATCAGAGGCATTGAACCTGGCCCTGCGTGCCGTCACCCAACCGGGCGATACCGTCGCCGTCGAGTCACCGACTTTCCACGGCCTGCTGCAGATTCTCGAAAGCCTGAACCTGCGCGTGCGGGAGGTGCCGGCGACGGCGCACTGTGGGATCAATCTGTTTGCCCTGGAGCAGATGCTGCGCGGCCCCGAGCGAATCCACGCCTTGATTGTCATGCCCAATCTGCAAAATCCGCTGGGCAGTATCATGCCCGACGCGCACAAGGCACGACTGGTGCATCTGTGCGCCGAGCACGACACGGTGCTGATCGAAGACGACACCTATGGCGACCTGGTGGACACCGAGCAACCGCTGTCCACGCTCAAGCACTGGGACCGCAGCGATAACCTGATTTACTGCGCCTCCCTGAACAAAACCCTCGCCCCGGGCGTGCGCCTGGGCTGGATCAGTGCCGGCAGGTGGCATGACCGCGTGGAGATGCTCAAGCACAGTCAATCGAGGGGGTGCGAGACGCTGTCGCAGTTGGCGGTCAGTGCGTTCATGAAGACCCCGTCCTACGAACGTTACCTGCGGCGGCTGAGGAAGACTCTCATGCAGCAGCGCCAGCAGATCAGCAGCGCGCTCCTGCACCATTTCCCCCCGGGCACTCGCGTCACTGAGCCTCGGGGCGGCACGCTGTTATGGGTGGAACTGCCACCCGGATACTCGTCGATGGGTTTGTTCCACGAGGCGTTGAAGAGAGGTATTCAGATTTTGCCTGGGGATATCTTTTCCAACACCGCAGGCTTTGCCCATTGCCTGAGAATAGGCTGTGGCACGCCATTTTCGCCGCAGATCGAGCAGGCACTGGCAACTCTGGGCCAGCTACTCGCCCAGTCATGGTCAGGCCCTGAAGCGTAGCGCCTGCTGCAAGCCCCTCCATTTCAATCAATGGAGGGGCTCATTGGCCATTTGTCAGTGGCTTGTACCCTTCAGGAAGGATTCGAGTCTCCTGTCCTGCTTAATTCGCGAATCTCTTTCGTGGCGAGTTGGCCACGCGGTTGCCAGAATTTATCAGGCTCCAGAACGTAGAACTTGCCCCGTTTCGCCAGAGTCCCGAGCACTTCCTGGAGTTTGGATCGGGTGACGCCGTTTTCCACGTCTTGCCAATCATTGAGCAAGACTTCGCTTTCGTTCGTCGAATAACCGGGTGCATACGCAAGCAAGGCGCCGTTTCGAGGGGTCAGGTAGTAGCGGGCATCAGGGACGTTATCCACTCTCAACTTGTCGATGACTGCGCGAATCTCACCGTGCGCTATGAAATTGCGGTAAAGCGCTTTTTCATAATGACTGCTGAAGTCATGTGGGGTGTCGTCCAGCTTGTAGATCTGCTGCACCCCCATGACCTCGTATCCGGTGGGATACTTGCTATTCATGCCCCCGGAAAAGAGACTCCGATAAGCCTCACCGAGCATCACGCTGGAGCCGGTATCGTTCAACGGCTGAACGGCCACAAAAGTGTGAGTGGCTTCGTTCCTCAGAATCGCCCCCAGACAGGCTTTGCCGTGATAAACCCTTCTCTGGCGCCACACCTGGCGCGCAGCATCGTCCGGGTGCAAGCACAGGGGCCCCAGTGGCAATCGTTCACTATCGGATACGTACGATGATATTTGCCGGGGCTGCCAGGTGAACGTCGCACGCCCCGTGGAGGCCCATATCGGGCTGCTGACCAGCACAGTGAGATAACCGGCCGCTATGACTTTGCGGATGTATTGCGCGGGGTCCCCATCCTCTTGCAGGGTTTTCACGTAGGCCCTCAATGCGCTGCCAAACTGCAGATCGCTGTCCAGCCGCACGGCCTCATATTTGAGCAAGGCGCCATCGGCGCAAGACAGGTACAGCGGCTGGAACCTGAGTGCCTGCCCCGGAATACTGACGGCCCCCAAGGCTGTCACGAGTACCGACGGCGGAACAAAACTGTAGTACACATCGTTACTCGGCAGTTCATCAGGTTGTCGCGCCGGCGCGCACACGTAGAGCCCCTGCACCGTATACCCGGTGGGCAGCACTCCATTGGGAAATACCCGGTCGAACGCAAACTTCAGCTCATCTGCCACGACCGGCAAACTTGTCACGAAATGGCCGTGTCGCGACGACTTCAGAATCAAGCCATAGGACATTTGTTCACGCCTGCCCGCACGCTCATGGGCGTAATGCACGGCATCATCCATGTGTTCAAACGTCGGGCTCAACGTCCGATCAACCAAGGCAAAGCGAACAGTCTCGGGGCTGGAGTATCCAGACGTCAGCGGCTGCCAGCCAGCATGCAGTTTCTGGACAGGGCCCCAGAGGTTGGAACTCTCCAGTACATGCACCGCTCCAGCCTTGACCAACTGTGTGACGAACTGCGTGGGAGTGAGAACCCCATTGCGAATGCGCCGTTCGATCAAGTTACTCCAGGGATCATGGGGGGAATCGCTGGACGGCGCGAGTTCGGTTTCCAGCAATGCGACGCGGGCTGTCAACTCGTTCCTGAGCGACGCTGGCAACAGATCCTGGTCCTGATTCAGCAAAGTGAAACTGATCAGTGAACCATCCGGACCGAACAGAAACTCATGGTTCCAGAGGTGGGTCGAAGCGAGCGCCGTGGACACCACCTCGGTAGACAGCAGGTTACGATAAGTCTCCTTTTCCAACCCCGTTAAGTGGAAGGGGTACTCTTTAAATGCACGCGAGCGATAGCGGCCTACGATTGCACATCCCGGGGCCCGCAGGCGCTTGCTGAAATGCTCATGCGGTAAAATGCAGTCGGGATCGAAGTTCTCTGACGGCACCGCCATCGGTTCGGTTGCAACGAACAGGCCGTCGATACGCCTGAGAATCAGCCCCCCGTAAATTTTGTCGCGGCGATTGCCCAGTAGTCGATAGGCGTAGCGGGCGGCGTCGGCTTCGCAGATAAAAGCCGGGCTCAAGGCTCGCCGGATGTTCTGTGGATAAGGCTCCCAATCCACCGTCAACCTGGCGGAACCCTGCTCGCCCCAGAACTCGTTGGGTACCACAACGGTCAGCCAGCTCAGGGTGGCCACCTTGGTGACAAAATCCTTTGGCAGCAACTGGCCACTGGCCAACTGCGTATGAACATCCTCGGCTATTCCCGTGGACTGGACCCGGGAATCGAACAGGGTCGTCGAGTCCGGGGTTTGATATTTCAACAGCGCCTGGTCCAGGGTCGAGATGTAAACCTGCAATCCCGCCATCGCGTCCTTGGGCTTCCTGCGTCGAGCTTCAAAGTAGGCTTTATACAGGTCGCTCGAAGAAATGAAGTGCTGCGCCAACCAGGCCTCGGTCGAGCCCAGCCCCTTGGGCATCCACTGCCGCGCATAGAAAAGACCGTTCAGCTCGAAATCCTGCGGATATTCGAAGCCACCCGTTTCATGGGTGCGGAACAAGCTTGCCAGAGAAAAGAGTTGCTGCTTTTGGGTGGCAGCCACCGTTTCGCTGACGATGTATTCCTCTTTATCCTTGTGCTTGAGGATAAATCCAAAACAGGTCTGGTCCGGACCGTAGCGCCGCACCCGCTCATGTGCATCCTTGGCGGCAGCATCCCTGCTGGCGAATATCGCTCCAAAAGCCACCTGCTCTGGCACCTCACGATCCTTGGCCGAGGGGAAGGCTTTCCAGTGTTCGGAGACCAATCCCGGCGCCCCCCATAAGTCACTCGCAATGACGACCCGCAAGCCACCCGCCTCGGCCAGCTGTTTGACGACACCTTCAGGCTGCAGCGCACCGCTCGCCAGATCCTGCGCAAGCAGACTGCCCTGCGGTCCGGGCGCAACTTGCTTGAGCAGCGCACTTTCAGCAGGAGAACCACTGCAGTCATAGGCGATCAGGGAATCTTCAGCTGTGGACAGATAGGCCAATGAAACACTGGAGCGGTTCTGCACAATGGTGTGGATATCCACGTCGGAGAACATCTGCGCGTCGATGCACGCCTGCTGCCGAGTCCATGAATAGCGCCGCATTTTTTCCGGGTCATATTTCGAGAAAGCCAGGCACGAGGCATACACCCCATGAAGAACATGCCCCTCAGGCAGTATCGCTTTCCCGCTAGCATCCGCAGGGTAGATGGCGCCTGGTGTGAATCGACCGAACTTGAAGTTGTCGAGCGGCTCGGTCACAACAAACCGCTGATCCTGACGCTGCAGGATATAACCACTGAACTCGTAGTCGCGCTGATTGCCGATACGTTCGTGCGCATAACGAGCCGCATCGTCCGCGGTGAGAAATGACGGGCTCAGGACGGGTTTCGGATGCAGCGCGAAAGGCTGCCAGTTTTGATCCACAGGCCCCGTTACATCCCATAGCCTGCCCGGCTGAATCACCGACATCTCGCCCGCTGCCGCCACCCGCATTACAAACGCCGAAGGCGTCAGCGTTCCTGAGATCAACTCGGCTTGATCACCGTTGTCCGTGACGATTCCATGCGGATTAACCGCATACAACTGGTTCTCCTGTGCGGATTGGGAGAATACGTACTTCAATTGCGCGCGATCGCGGGTGCTAATGTAGAGTGCAAACCCACTCGGTTTCCCGACTCGGGAGGTACCGACTGCCAATGCGAAATCCGTGGGAGAAACAAAACATTCGTAGACCCACTTTTCTTTGGGGGACGAACTGGCGTCGGGCAACGACAGATAGCAAATATTCTGAAGGGCATAGCCTTCGGGGAATCTGACCTTCCCGGCATCATCAACCGCGAAGGCATGCAGTGGCGAAAACAACGGCAACGCACTGTTGGCGGCATCGATGACGGCCGCAGCGGTGACCACGTATTCTTCGCCCTGGGAGCTCTTGAGGATAAAAGCGACTTGTCTGAGCGTGGGTTTTGCCAACATCTGTTCATGGGCAAATTGCGCGGCCGTTTCCGCATTCTGAAAGACCCAACTGAGCGCGGGCGCGACAGGTGACGCGGAGTCAAAAGGTTCATAGGCAACCCACGCCGTGGGCACTTTTCCGCGCGAGTATTTCCAGGCCGGATTCGAAACGATGACGCTGAGCTCACCGGTCCTCACCAGTTTTTTAACCAGTTGCTCTGTCGACCCATCATACCCGTCGAGTTGTTTACCGATGGTATGGTCACCCTCCAACGCGGCAGCTAACAGGTTCTTGAAGTTGAGTTCTTCCTGGGAGCGACTGCAGACATATTTGATCAGTGAGCCGCCAGCACCTGAATGATAGAGAGCGGGTACAGCTGTCTGTGAAATGATGCCGACTATGGCGCCAAAGGAAGGCAGGCTGACATACAAGTTGATCTCATCTTGCGACCAGGAAGGATTCAGCTCTTTAATCCGCGCCTGGTTCTGGGTGCTGGCAAGGTATTGGCCCTTGTATCGATAACCGGGAAGCTCAATCAATTTGCTGGATACCCCCCCTGCATAGGGGAGCCCCCAACCATCAAGCCACTGTTCCGATCGCACCGGCTGCGTGGCAAAAAACTTGCCGTCCGAACGCTCAAGCACATAACCCAGATAGTTATGGGCACGCACATCACCCAGCTGTTCGTGGACATGACGAGCAGCATCGTCGGCCGATAGAAAGGCCGGGCTCAGCGCTTGGTGAATCCGCTCAAAAGGCCGCCAGTTTTGCGCCACGCTACCGAGCTTGTCCCACACGTCGCCGGTTTCCACGACGGTCAACCTGCCGGCAGCAGCCACCTTGAGCACAAAGTCGAAAGTGCTCAAGGTTCCGGCCTTCAGCTCGTTGTGCAAGGTCGTGCCTTGTGCCGTCGACAGTGCTGTTTCGGCAGCGGACCCAGAGCATTGGTAACTCAACAGTGCGTTACCCTTGGCCCGCATATGCAGGGTCAATCCGCGCTGGGCATCCAGCAGGTAGGTGTCATTGCGCGACTGAGCGATCGCCGCCGCGAGCTCTTGTGGGGAAAAGAAGTTGTCATACAGCCAGGCTTGCCTTGCAGGCCGTTGCGCTTCAACCGGTCGAGACCGAAAGTAGATGCCGTCTAGCCGGAAGTTGGACGGCAGTTTCGGCCCGCCATTGGCGCGCTGGGGGAATAGTTCGATCGGCGAAAACAGCGGTGTAAGGGCGCTCAGCGGTTGGGTGGCGACATATTCATCCTTGCCTACCGCCTTGAGGATGAATCCCACGCAGCCTTCGTCGGCGTGGGCACCGCCAAAGCCCAGTACGGCATCGACAGCCTTGGACGACTGATCGAACACCTGTGTGCAGAAGGGTTGTTCCGTGGGCGTCCTGGAGGTCGCCACAGGCGTGTTCAAGGTCCATTGCGGGTGAATCTGGCCTCTGCGTCCGCCCCATACTGTGTTGGGCACAACAACGCTCAGGGTTCCCGCCTGCGCCAACTCGTGAATCGGCCCTTCAAAACTCGCGAATGCATCAGGCGCACGTCCCTCCCTGATGATTTTTGCTACCTGATCCTCCGCAGCGGATCCGCTGCTCATGTATTTAAGCAGGCAGTTCTCAGCCCCCGATAAATAGTGAGCCGGGGCAAAAGCCCTGTGATGGATGATGAAGTACTTGTCGGCTTCCGAATAGAAGCTCACGACCACGGCAACAAAGTCGTCGGAGAACGTCGGATTAGCCTCTTTTACCTGGGCAGTGTGAGCTGGATGTGAATGATAAAAGGCATAGCACTTGAAACCGGCAGGGTGGACGAAGTTGCCTTGCGCATCCGTCGACATCATCGTTTGATGATCAAATAATACGGTATCGCCTGCGATAGGCAGGGTCGCAAAGAACCGACCGTCTTTATGCTGAAGAATGGCGCCGCCGTACTCCCGATCCCTTTTATTACCAATGGCCTCATGAGCAAACCGCGCCGCATCGTCCGCACTGATAAAAGGCGGGCTGAGTGCTGGCAGTTTGACGGTGACATTGGCTGTACGTTTGACGCGAGCTAACGAGTTTTCCATTACGTAATCATCCGTGAATGTAGAAAATCCTGATGTCAGTGCCTCAGTGGCAGTACCTGAGAAACACACATTCCATGATCATCAATCGTCATTCACGGCAGCGGTATATATGTATTCGCTGAAAATTATTTGTGCCCCCTGCGCCAGCGCCTACAAAAGTTAGCGTGGCGGTTGGTGCAGGCAAATGATGTGCGGATCGTCATTCCAGTGCGGGAAACGTTCGGCTATCAAGGGGTCATGACCGGGGATGACGTGGTCTTCACTATCGGCCAGGCGATCGATTTCACTGAACGCTTCGAGCGACTGCGCCAGGTCATCGATGATCGGAAACGGGCTGCGTTCGCGGATGTTCATCCACAAGTGCGCCGCGTCCGAAGCCAGCACGATCGAACCCCGTTCGGTGTTCACCCGCACCACCTGGCTACCCGGTGTGTGACCGCCCACCGCGTGCAGTGTGATGCCGGGCAGCACCTCGACAGTGCCGTTGTGCAAACGCATCCTTCCTTCGAACAGCGGCGGCAGCGCCGACATCACATCCTCGACCTCATAGGTCTTGTTCACCGTGCGATGGGTCATCTTCGGCCCGGTGCAAAAGCGCAATTCCGCTTCCTGCAAATGCACCGTGGCCTTGGGAAACAGCCCCAGGTTGCCGGCGTGGTCCCAGTGCAAGTGCGTGAGGATCAAGTGCTCGACCTGCGCCGGATCGATGTCCAGTTGCCGCAGGGAGTCTTCCGGCAAGCGATACATCTGCCGGTTGCGCCGGTCCGCCGTGGCCGGTTGAAAACAGGTGTCGACCACGATCACCTGGTGCTCGTTGCGAATGACCCAGAAGTAATAGTCCAGGGGCATCGGCGCATTCGGGTCGCCGCAGCAGGCGTCGTAGAGGAAGTTCTCCCGGGCGGTGCGCTGCGCGTTGGCGCCGACACGGATGGCAAACACTTCGTACATGGGAACGGACATGGACACCTCCGGGTTCAGGCGGCTGCGGTGGCTTTGAGGGTCGGACGAAAATCGAAGTCGATCTGCTCGCTGATGCCCAGGTCCTGCGCCAGCTTATGCAGGCCACTGTAGTCGCGCATGATCGTCGCGTTCCGGTTGCTCTCGCGAGTGTCGGCAATGATCGACTGGGCATCCTCGACCCCGAGCTGCGTGAGGATCGCCTCCCACATCGAGTAGTCCTGGGCGATGAAGGCACTCAACGCCACCGACAGGTTGCGAGCAAAAAACTCCCGCTGTATTGGCTGCATGTTGGCGTACATCACCTTGGCCACTTCGGCCAGCACCTTGCTGTGGGCGTATTCGTCGCGGTTGTGCAGTTCGGCCACGCGACGGTTTTGCGGCTGGATGGTCTGGTCGTCCGCCAGCAAGTCTAGATAGGCATTGACGCTGATCTCGGCCACCACCGCGAAAGTGATTGCCGCCAGGTCCCGCTGCCATGGCTCGGGCAGTTCCTCGCGCAGGGCCTTGAGGCGCAGGTACGTCACCGATGGCGGCAACTGCAGATCGTGGTCCAGGGCGCGATCCAGTTTGGTCCGCTCGATGGCCCGCAGGTGCATGAGCGTGTGGTAGTGCTCGTCGATCAGGGTCTGCTGCATCGCCTCGCGAAAATGCCAGTCGTCCTTGCCCAGGTACTGATTGGCGAGGACGCTCAGCGCCGGGTTCACCACATGTTCCTCGGCAGTGACGGTGCGCAGGTTGTAGCCGATCCAGCCCCAGGTCACCACCTTGCTTTTGAGCTCATCACTCAAGGCCTGGAATTTCGGGTGATGGAAAAACGGCACCATGCACTCCGGGTAATCCGGGCGTGCCGGGTCGAACACTTCGTTGATCTGGGCCTTGTCCGGCGAACACACCGCGGCGCGTTTGGTCCAGGCCTGATTGAGCCGTACGATCAGTTGATGATCGACCTGGGCAATCTCGATTGCTGTTTGCATGACGCGATACCTATAGAACGCGTACCCCGGGGGGAGGTACGCCGAAAAAGAAGGGCGACGGAAAAATCAGGCCAGCCAGTAGCGGGTCAGGTTGCGCGCCGGGTCAGTGTATCGGCTGCGGGCATGAATCATTCGCCAGTTATCCCAAATCAGCATGCATCCGTCGGGAATCAGCACCGGGATGTTGTGTTCGACGAAGTACGCTTCGCCGAGCACGGCAAACCTGGCCAGCGGCGAGTCGTTGTTGTTGACCTGTGATTGCTGCAAGGCTTCCTTCGACGGATTCACATCGCCGTAGTGAAACTGGTTGTAGCTGAAGCGGAAAATATCGCCCTCCTCGGTCGGTGTCAGGATGTATTCCCTGACCCGGGTTTGCGCCGGATCGCCGGGCTTGGCCGTGGCGACGAACTCCACCGGCGTATCGTCGAGCCACTCGCGTAGTTCCGGCTCGGATTGCTCAAGCGACTTCAAGAACGCGTAGCCGTCCACCAGTCCCGTGTGACCGCCACCGCACGTCGCCTGTTTATGGCAATGCAGCGCCAGGTAACGCGGTGGCGGGCCGTACACCGGCGCTTCGGTGTGCGGCCCGATGCCGTTCATGCTCTGGGAGTAGGGCAAGTCCTCGTAGCCCGGTTTGCGGGTGATGGCGAACGCCGTCTGGCCATTGAACTGCGGAATGATCGGGCCGAACTCATGCAGTGTTCCTGCAACATCGTGGGCAAATTCCCCCGGGGTCAGCACAGTCCAGCCACGACTCGACAACTCTTCATGGCGATGGCCCAGCGAAACATAAGGTTTGGACGCAACAATCCCTTGGTCTGACATGGTGAGTTTCCTGGCGGTTTATCAGGCGTTTACGGTTGAGGTGTAAGCGGCAATCAATTCACTGCAGGCGCGGCCCGGTCGGTACCGCTGTTCGTCGATGCTCTGTACCGGGGTGATTTCGGCGGCGGTGCCGGTAAGAAAACACTCGTCGAAGGCGCCCAGTTCCGTGGGCCGGATCGTGCGTTCGATGACCTGGTAATCCAGCGCCCGGGCCAACTCGATGACGGTCTGGCGGGTAATGCCATCGAGGAAGCAATCAGGCACCGGCGTATGCAAGGTCCGCCCCTTGGCGAAAAACACGTTGGCACTGGTGGCTTCGGCGACATGGCCGCGCCAGTCGAGCATCAAGGCATCGTGGTAGCCGTGGTTTTCGGCGTCGTGCTTGCTCAGCGTGGCGATCTGGTAATGCCCGGACGCCTTGGCTTCGAACGGGCTGCTGCTGGGCGGCGGCCGACGCCAGGTGGCGGTCTTCAGGCGGATGCCGGCCATGCGCGCCGCCGGGTCGAAATAACTCGGCCATTGCCAGCAGGCGATCGCCACATGGACGCGATTGAAGCGCGCCGACGTGGAAATCATCTCGCTGCCGCGCCAGGCCACCGGACGTAAATAGCCGTCGACCACATGGTTACGTTGCAGCAATTGATGACTGGCCGCTTCCAGCTCATCGAGTTCGAACGGAATGGCGAAATCCATCAGCTGCGCCGAGCGATACAACCGCTCCGTGTGTTCGCGCAGCTTGAAGATCTTGCCGTTGTACACGCGCTCGCCCTCGTACACGGTGCTCGCGTAATGCAAGCCGTGGGTCAGCACGTGCAGGCGCGCCTGGGACCACTCGACGAACTCGCCATCGAGCCAGATCAATCCTTCGCGCTGATCAAACGGGATACCGCTCATGTCCTTGTCTCCCCAGTAATCAAGTGTCGTCCTAGGCCGTTTGCAGCAGGACCGGTATCAACTCCGGCACGGGCGCCAACAAACGCTCAGGCTCGGTCTGAAAGAAAAAAACGCGTTCGCCGAAGGCCGGGCGCAGCTCGTCGAACCAGGTCGCCTGCGGATCGAAGCGCGCATAAAAGGTACGCAATACCCATTGCGGGTCCCGGGCCTGGAGGAACTGCAGCACGAAGACTTTTTCCCCGGCGACGGTCTCGATGCCGTTGATCAAGACCTTGCCGTAGAAGGTGCTCATCGACGGCCCGCGCACCGTTCGCGCCAGTCCTGACACCGTGCGATACGCTGCCTGGAAGATCTCGAACGCCCGGGCCAGCGGCATCGCGAAGTAGTGGCTGGGGCCGGTGTCGCGCTCGACGAACATGTAGTAGGGCACCGCCCCGAGCCGTACGCCTTCGGTCCAGAGGTCCGCCCAATCGGCGGGGTTTTCGTTGATGTGGCGGATCACCGGCGCCTGCATGCGCAGGGTCGCGCCAGTTGCGCGAATGCGTTCGACGGCCTGCCGTGCGATGTCCTGGCGAATCTCCACTGGGTGGTTGTAGTGGCCCATGACCGACAGGTTTTTACCCGCTGCGACGATCCGCCGGAATAGCGCGAGCAACTCGTCTGCATCCTTGTCACTGACAAACCGCTGCGGCCAGTACGCCACCGACTTGGTGCCGATGCGGATGCTCTTGAGATGCGCCAACTCCAGCAGCGGCTCGATGTACCCGGCCAGCGAACGGGTGTTCATGATCAGTGGATCGCCACCGGTGATCAGTACGTCGGTCACTTCCGTGTGCACGCGCAAGTAGCTCAGCAGTTCCTGGGATTCCCGTGCGTTGAACTTGAGTTCCTCCTCACCGATGAACTGCGCCCAGCGGAAACAGAAGGTGCAATACGCATGACAGGTCTGGCCCGCGCCCGGAAAGAACAGCACGGTCTCGCGATACTTGTGCTGGATGCCTGGCAGGATTTTTCCGTCGAGGGTCGCGCCGTTGTGCGTCAGCTGCCCGGCCGGATGGGGGTTCATGCGTAGCCAGATCGCCTCGATCCGCCGCTTGATCGCGGCGGCGTCGTCCTGTTCGATCAGTTGTTTGAGCGAGGCATATTCATCGGCCAGCAACATGTCCTTGTGGGGAAAGGTCATGCGGAAAATCGGATCGTCCGGGATGTTGTTCCAGTCGATCAGCGTCCCCAGTACGTATTCGTTGGTGCGAAACGGCATGACCCGGGCCACGACCGTCATGGCTTCCTGCAGCTCAGGCGTGAGTCTGTGCCAATACGGTGTGTCGCCAATGGTGCGAGCGTTATAGGGTTTGTAGCGTTCGTGCTCCGACAGTCCTTGCATGGCAGCGCTCCTGTGATTGCCCTGACAGTCGCCTTAAACAACAGCCGGTGCGATGGCCGGCGCTTTGCGCTCTATGTCCATCCATGCCCGAACGCTGTCGCGATCCCACTGGCGCCGGACATACGCCGCGAGTCGCACCGGAACTTGATCGCCATTGGCGACCAGCCGGTTGAGCATGATCGCCAGATCAGTGTCGGCAATGCTCCAGTCACCGAAGAGGTGCTCGGCGCCCTCCTCCAGCAAGCGCTCGGCGACGAAGAACAGGCGCTCGACCGCGGCCTTGGCATCGTCGGACAGCGGTACGTCTTTCTTGCCGAAGTACACCAGGTCAAATGGGCGCTCTTTGCGGATCACCAGCAAATCGCTGCGCAACCAGGCCTGGAGTTGACGGGCCCGGGCGCGCTGCTGGAGGTCCTTGGGGAAAAGTCTTGCATGCCCTGGAGCGAGTTCCTCCAGGTATTCAGCGATGGCGGAAGACTCCGACAGTGAAAAACCTGCGTGAACTAAGGTGGGAATCTTGCAGGTCAGCGAAATATCACGATATTTCGCCTGATAGTTCTCTCTTGCCTTTAAATCCAGCGCGACAAATTCAAATGAAAGTTGCTTCTCCTTGAGTGCCACAAACGCTGACATCGCAAAAGCGCTGACAAAATCCGCGCCAACATAGAGTTTTATCCTATTGTTTTCCATGGAACACCCCCTTGCACTAAGTACATTAATCCGTTGCATTCGAGTCGATCGTAGTAAGTTGATCAGGTGCTGAACAGATACAGAAATTATCCGTTTGCATCGATACAGAAAATTCGAAAATGCAAAGCGCCAAGGGGCCGTCGAGGGCACGGTAGAAACGAAAAAAGGGAGTCCGCGAACGCGGACTCCCTGCTGTGAAACGGAGGGGAATTTACAGCTGGCGGGGGATCAGGCCCACGTTGTCGGTACAATTGGCGAGCAGCAGCGCCTGGGGCATGTTGCTGATATTGAGCATGGCCAGCGGCTCGGTGGCGCTGGTGTTGACGAAGCCGTGGCGGGTCCAGGCCGGCACCAGCAGCACGTCCCCGCGGCCTACGCACACGGCCTCGGCATCGCCCAGGGTCAAGGTGCCATTACCGCACTGGATGATGAACAGGTGCCACCACGCATGCTCATGGCCATGGAGCTGGGCGCCCGGTATCAGCCATTGCATGGACACGGCCATTCCGGGCGTCAACGAGCAGCCATCGAGGCTGTTGTCGTGGGCCAGCGCGACAATATCGACATCGCTGGCCTCAAGGCTCTGACGTATACCCGTAAGTTCAACGTCCTTCCAAACCCGTGGTTTAATCGGTTGGCGAACCAGACTTTGGCGAAAGTCCTTATAGGAAAAGAATGCACCTTGAACGTTATTCATGTTCGGGATCCAACTTATTCTGCAGAGTTGAGTCACTCGACCTTAGGCGAACAATTAAGCGCTGTAAAGCCGAACAACCCACACTTATAACGCAGAAGGTCGCAATGCCACGATCATGTCCACTTCCACTGCCGCGTTTTTCGGCAATTGATAAACACCGACAGTAGAGCGCGTATGTTTACCGGCATCGCCCAGTACGTGACTGAAGACATCCGAGGCGCCGTTGGCCACTTCGCTGAGGTCGACAAAGTCCGCCGTGGATTTCACATACACCGTGATCCTTATGAGCGACTTGATCTTGTCCAGCGAACCGATGGCATCGACGATCAACGCCAACCCGCGCATCGCGCAGAGGCTGGCGGCCGCTTGTGCGTCTGCCATGTCGAGGTCCAGGCCGACCCGCCCGGGGTATTGGATCTTGCCGTTCACCCGCGGCACCATGCCGCTGATATACAACTCATCGTGGTGGCGGATCAGCGGCGCGTAATGCCCGCCCGCGCTGTTTTCACCGTAGATGTCGTAGTCGAATTCCTTCGCCAGCGCGATGAAGCGTTCATCACAGGTCATGTGCTCAATCATTTGCCGAACCTCTTGATCAATACTGCAAAAAACATCGATCCCTGACACTCAACACGACACCCTTGCCGATGGCGCCAGGCTGGTGATCCCGATGCTTGATTCAACGGCCTCGGCCAGGCGCAGCAGGTCATTGCTGAGCTGCGCGTAGTCTTCGTTGAACAACACGATGTGGCCGATAAACGAGAAGTTGTCTTTCACCAGTGCGCTGACCGATTCGCCGATGCGCTTGCTCACCACCGACTCGAGCAGTTCGATGTCCAGCGAGCGGGCCAGGGCCTGGATGTCCGGCACATCTCGCAGGATGCCGCCGGTGGTCGCCCGCAGCAGGCGTATGCCGCAGTAGCCCCGAGGCACCGGCTCCTGGCTCTCGACCTGGCCTTCCACGGCCCAGCGGACCCAGCGCTCCCACGGGTCGAAATCGACGAACGCCTGGCGCGCCAGGTCCCAGATGTGCATGCCACCGGGGCGCATGTTGGTCTCCACGGCCGAAGTGCGATGATTGGCCCTGTAGAACACTTCGTTGTGCCAGGCACCGTTGTCCTGGGAAACCAACCCCGCCATGTGTCGGCCGGCAGCCATCAGTCGAGCCTGCACCTCAGGCGCCAACGGTGCGGGCACCACTTGCTGGATCTCGGCGCGGTAGGCACCGTCGGTGGTGGTTTTTTCGGTGATCCAGGTGCTTCCGGCGACAGAGTCCCAGCTGTATTCCCGGGCGTTCTGGATCAGCTCCTCGAGCACGATGCCACCTTCGCGATAGGGTTTGAGCGCTTGCCATGCGTCGTCGCATTCGGACGGGTGACGGATGACGCGGCAGCCCCGACTGGCACCTTCGCAGGCGGGCTTGATAAACGCCTTGCCGCCCAGCTCGATCGCGCGCTGACGCAGCTGCGGCAGGCTGTCGATACGGCAGGAAACCACCGGCCGGTAATCTTCGGGCGCCACGGTGGCCGTCGCTTCGAGCTGGCGGAAAATCTGTTTGTCCAACCCGGCCCGGGCCTCGGCGGGAGCAATACCGGGCAAGCCGAAATGACTGGCCAGCGCCGCACCGAGCAACACGCCACGGTCAGAAAACGGCAGCACGCCGATCAGCTTCCAGCGATCGGCATTCAGGCACCCCACCACCAGCTCGAGGGAGGTCGCCACGTCCTGCTCGGCCAGCGAAGTGCTGCAGACGTGATCCGCCACCTGGTCGTCATGGGGCTGGACCTGCTCGACCAGCAGGATCAGCCTGGCATCGTACAGCGACTTGCACAGATCGCGCAGCTTCTGGATATCGTGAACCCGACTGCCGTTGTACCCCACCACTACTACGCATGAAGTCGTATTCATAATGCCCCCGACTTGCAAAGTGAAAACCGAAACAGCGATGACTCAGTCATGCAACGACGCAATTGATCGGCGGTTGAGCCAGTACCAGACCACGATCCCGCCAGCGCCGATGGCCGCCAGCACCAGCGCGTTGTAGGGCGGTGGCGCGACCCGCATGATCAACACGGTCAACCCTGCGCCGACACCCAGGGACACTTCCTTGACGAACATGTTGTTCTGCTTGACCGAGAAGTAATCGAGGTGACTGAAGGCGCACTCGGCGATGGACAGCAGCGCCACCCAGATCAGCGCGCCGACCAGGGTGTCGACGTGGAACGCGGCAGGCGAAGACAGCACGGCAAAACCGCCGACGATGATGGCGATCACCGTCAGCACCTTGAAGCGCCCGGTGCTCTCGATCAGCTTCATGACCGGTACTTGCGCGAATACCACCACGGCGCTGTTGAGGATCAGCATCAGGCCATACCAGGCCGGCAGCTCGCCCGTCTTCAGCAGGATCGCCTGGGGCAGGATCGAGAACACACCGAACAGCTTGATGCCCATGATGACGCCGGCGATGACCCACGGCAGTTTGTTGCGCCAGCCGCTGCCGTCCTGGCTGGCGGGACGGGCCACCACGGGGTCGCAGGTGAAGGTCGCGCCCATGGCGATCGGCAGGCACAACAGCACGAAACCTGCGGCGCCGAGGAAAAACAGGGTCGGGGTCAGCAGCGGCGACAGCAGGATCAGCCCTGCCAGCAGGCTGCCCATGTTCATGGCGACGCGGTTATAGGCGGCGCCCTCCTTGGTCTGGGCCGCTTCGCTCTTGATCAGGTAGCCGGCAATCGCAATGCCGTAGGCAAACAACGCCGCGGCAAACATGACCACACCCTGGTTGCTGGTGACCGCCAGCAACACCAGCCCGCCGGCGGCGCACAGCAGCGTGACGCCCAACGAGCGGCGACCGAGGACCAGCAACGTCAACGGCAACAGCAGCAACAAGGCCCGATAACCCAGGGCCAGGATGCTGTTGGTGGCGGTATCGAGCCAGACGTTGGCCTTGCCCAGCACCGCGAACAGCGATACGGCAGTGATGATCCGGATGGTGAACAACCGCAGGTTGATCACCGGTTTGGCCACGACGACCGTTGTTTCGACACTCATGCAACACCTCACGAACCTGGCATTGATCGACCGCCACAGGTCGACCATCCAGAAAGTCTGTAAGGCGATGTTAGAAAGAGATGCTTGTCTTGATCAGAGCAAGTTCGTATAGAATCAAACGAACTTTACTGCTGGAGAGACCAGTAAAATGCAGGCTCAGCGAGCAGTGATCGCCGCTATCGAGTTCCAGCCGGGTGTGCCGCTGGTGCAGCAAATCGTCGATCAGTTGACGGTGGCGATCAGCAAGGGCGGCCTGCCCCACGGCTCAAGGCTGCCACCGATTCGCGAACTCTCCGACCTGATGCACGTGGGCAAGTCCACGGTGGTCGACGCTCTCGATCGCTTGCGCGCCAAAGGGCTGGTGGTGTCACGCCAGGGCTCGGGGCATTACGTGCACCGTTCGAGCACCACCGCCCAGACCAACGCCGGCCCCGACCTGTTGCCCCAGGACACACTCAGCGTGGTCCGCCGCGCGGTGCTTCTGGACAATGGCGCGCTGCGTCCTGGAGCCGGTTTCCTGCCGTCTTCATGGTTGCCTGCCGAAGAGTTGCTCAAGGCCGTGCGCGGCACACTTCGCGCAACGTCACTGCGCATGGGCGAATACGGTAACGCCAGCGGTTACCTGCCGTTGCGCCAGGCCTTGCGGGTCAAGATGTCGACCCTGGGCATCGAAGCGCCGGTAGAGCAGATCATTACCACCGCCAACACCGTACAAGCCATCGACATGCTGATGCGCCTGCTGGTCAAGCCCGGCGACACGGTGCTGCTCGATGATCCCTGTTACTTCACGATGCACACCAATCTGGCCTGGCACGGCGCCAAGGTCATCACCATCCGCCGCGAGTGCGACGGCATGGACCTTGATGCCTTGGAGCAGTTGCTGATCGCCCACCGTCCCGTGCTCTACTTGACCAACAATGCGCTGCACAACCCGACCGGCCACTCGTTCACGTCGGCGCAGGTTTACCGCTTGGTGGAACTGAGCCATCGCTACAATTTCCACATCGTCGAAGATGATCTGTACTGCGACATGCAGCAACGCCGAACGCCGCGCCTGGCCGCGAGCGGGCTGGACAACGTGTCTTACGTCTCTGGTTTCTCCAAGACCCTGACCGCCAACAGCCGCGTCAGCTTCGCGGTGCTGTCCCCACAACTCGCGGCGCGGATGGTGACCCTGAAAATGGCCTGCGGTGGCATGACTTCGGAAATGGCCGAGCAGATTATTTGCACCATGCTCAGCGACGGCAGCTATGCCAAGCACATGCGTCGTACGGTGGACCGGCTCTATGAGTCGAACAGCCGGGTGGCGGCGTGGCTGGGCGAAGCCGGGTGTTCGGTGTCTTCGCTGCCTGGAGAAGGCTTGTACATCTGGACGCGGCTTCCCGATGGCTTTGAAGCCGAGGCACTGGCCCGCAAAGGCCTGGAAATCGACCTGGTGCTGGCGCCGGGGACCATGCTCAGCAAAGCTGCGGATGGCAATCGGTTTCTGCGCTTCAACGTGGCGCACAGTGATCATGTGCAGGTGCGGGAGCGGTTTTTCCGCTTGCTGGACAAACCACAAAAATAACCGCCCACCACCAATCCCTGTGGGAGCGGCGGTGTCCAAAGGCATCCCGGCCAGCACATAGCCACGATTGTGCAATCCTATATTCACACGCTAACTTCGCCCGTCGCTGCCAATTCAGCGACCGGGCCTGAGAACTCGAACTAGATACAGGAACAAATTGGAGTTCTCTTTATGCATGCCCGCAATCCGTTCAAAATTAATTCTCTTGCACTTAGCACCTCGCGATCAGCAGGAGGTGAAGCCCAATGACCATTCCCCAAGACCTCAAAACCATCGGCCTCACCCCCTTCTCCTACCACGCCAACGAACCGCTTTTCCGCATCAACGCCGGTGTCCCGGTCACCTCCGCCCTCTCCCACGCCTCAGACCTGCTCCACCTCGCCAAACTGCTCACCTCAGACGCCGCTATGGTCCGCGACTGCGACCGACACGCCTGGGCCTCGCATTTCCTGCAGGACATGAGCAAGGCAATCATTGACGACGTGGTGAAGGTGCTCGATGCACCGTGCAACAACCGCAGTTGAATGAAAAGCCCCGTGTTTCTTTCAAAATACGGGGCTTTTTGGTGAACCGTATCGCGTCCTGAATAACGCTTACTCAAGTTGTTACTCGGCAGCAGCTTCGACTCCTTGCCTTTCCTCATCCTGCGCTATGAGCAAGGCTTGTGTGACCTGCTCGATGTAGTCAAACACCTCCTCCTGAACCGAATACTTGAATTGCTTACGGCGATGCTTTGAGACAGTGCCATTTTGCGCGAGGCACATCATCACCAAATTGGACAAGTCACTGCCCCTGACGTCATAGCGTTCATCGACTGCCTTGACGATCTTGTCGTAGTTTTCGAGAAAAATGGTCTTTTCACGCAACTCGACTTCAAGCGCTCGCTTAGCCATTTCCAAGGTAAATCGTACGCCTGGTGTGGCATCCCAGAAGCGATAGATCGCTGAGTGTCCCGTGAAGTTGAACGACAGATTCCCCTGATCAATCCATCGGACGTCCCAGAACTCACGCGCAGGACGAGAGAACTCCTGCAAGGCTTCCAGATACAGACGCTCTTCGCGTTTCATTGCAACCGAAACGGGGAGCAGAAAACCGTTCTCCAAAGCACCCGCACGACACAGCGTCTGGTGAATGAGAAAGCGAGAAAGTCGACCATTTCCATCCATGAATGGGTGAAGGAAGACGAAGCCGAATGAAATGACTCCGGCGGCAACCAGTGGGTCAATATGCTTTGTCGCCTCATTTCCCAAAGCCATAAGCTCGTTCATCAGCTCCCGACACAGATCAGGCTCAGGCGGGACATATGTCACGCCCGCAGCGCCTTGCAGACCATTTGCGAGGTGATTCTGCTCATGGCGGAACGCTGCAGCCATATCGTATGGATTGGAAATCGTCGCATTCTGGAGGTTCACCAAATAGTCCTCGCTCAATGGAATGCGCTCGTGTGCTTGCTTAAGCAGTTGAATAAAACGTCGGGATTTATCCTCGCTCGGCGATTCTTTCTCGATGGCAAACGAGTCCCGAGTTTCGTTCAGATAGGCCCAGTTGATCGCTCGATCCATCATTCCCGCTGGCAGGTTCTGGATGAATTGCTGGGCACGAGCAAGAATATCGTGCTCTAGCAGAGCAGTGATTTGAGGGGTTCGCTCAACTGTCGCACAGTAAGCCAAAGTGCCAAGACCGTTGAACTCCACCCGCCAGCGAGAGTTACGCTCCCCTGGCATCGTCAAATACTGCTTGGGGTCGAATAAGGGGATGAAGCTACCCTTTACCGGAGAGTGCTGGGCCAAGCCTTCACCAGTAAACGCCTCGTAAAGGAAGCAAGCCTTGCGGATGTAGATTCCGTTCGGAGCTTTTTGCAGCTCCGATTCAAGTGCTTGTGGAGAAATCTGAGGTAAAGCCTGGGCCAGGATGGTGAGGTTGATACCTTCATGCTTCAAGGCAAAGAGCACATGCCCCAGCAGATCGTCTGAAACAGGGGCAATTCCAGGTGGAACTGCCAATGTGTTATCGATTCGCTTAAGCCGTGTAACTGGCTGTACTCTGGCGGGTTGGCGCAAAGGAAAAGCTGAAAGCTGCAGCGTGTCTTGCAGGCAAGCGTATCCAGCTGAATTCATCGCGCAGATCCTCCTTTTGATCATGCCGCACATTTTTTCTTTAGTCGGCCAATAAAATCTTAATATTTAAAGATTATCTCAATTTTTTCTTAAGTCTCAGCTTAAATGCTTGTCAGTTGAAAGCGCATCAGCCTCGAGCGCTTGCACACTCCGCCAGAGCAGGCCGAGCGATTTATACGGTTCATACAAGAAAACTACCTGCTCGCGATGGCCGCGACGCGGACTAACAGGCGAGTCCTATGTTGGTCCGCTTAAGAAAAAATTGAGGAAACCTCAAAGTCTTAAGATTTTCTTGGCCTGCTTACTCGCGATGGTGGCACCTCGGCCCACCAGAAAGCCCCCAACAAAAAGCCCCGCTCTTCTCTCGAAGGCGGGGCTTTTCGATGCAGCGTCCAAACCTTAAGGCGCGTACGTCAGCAACAACTCGGTCGGCACTTTGAAGTCCAGGGACATCATCACGCTCAACGCGGTAATGGTGAAGATCGAGAACACGAACAGCTTGCGTGCCCAGACCGTGTCATCCACTGCCTTGTAGCCGGTCCAGGCCATGTACAGCCAGTACATGCCCATGGCCGCGGCGACGGCGAGGTAGCTCATGCCGGCGTAGCCGCTGAAGGTCAACATCAGGGTCGCCACGAGGAAGGCCAGGATGTAGAGCAGGATGTGCTTCTTGGCCACCTGGATGCCGCGCTTCACTGGCAGCACCGGAATCGATGCGGCCAGGTAATCGTTAAAGCGGAAGATCGCGATGGCGTAGGAATGCGGCATCTGCCACAGGCTGAACATCACCAGCAGGGTCAGTGCGGCCATGTCGAAGGTGTTGCTCACCGCGACATAACCGATCACCGGCGGCATGGCGCCCGACAGACTGCCCACCAGCGTGCCGTGAACCGACTTGCGCTTGAGGTACAGGCTGTAGAAGCCGACGTAGATCACGAAGCCGATCACGGCGAACAAAGCGGCCAACGGGTTGGCCACCTTGTACAACAACGCAACGCCGAGAACACCCAGGACGGTCGCATAGATCAGGGCCAGTTTCAGGGAGATGAGGCCCTGGACCAGCACACGGTTCTTGGTGCGTTCCATCTTCAGGTCGATGTCGCGGTCGATGCAGTTGTTGAACACGCAACCGGAGGCGACGACCAGGGAAGTGCCGATCATGGCTGCCAGAAACACGGCCAGATCGACATGCCCTTTCGAGTCCAGGAAGAACCCGCCTGCCACAGAAAGCACGTTACCGAAAATGATCCCCGGTTTGGTGATTTGGATAAAGTGCTTGAGCGACATCGGGTCTACCTCACTTCGCCATCATGTAGGTGTGGATGCTGAACATGATCCACAGCGACAGGCCAACCAGCAGGACGATTACGATGGCCGTAAAGACGAAAGCGATCACGTTGTTACGCTGAGCGATGGAACGGTCCAGGTGCAGGAAGTAATACAGGTGAACGATCACCTGGATCACTGCGAACAGCAGAACGATTGCCAGCGTGGTGGCCTTCGGCAGGCTCGGGTACATCACCAGACCGAAAGGGATGACGGTCAGGATCACCGACAGGATGAAGCCGATGGCGTACGACTTTACGCTGCCGTGGCCAGCATCATGGCTGTCATGGGAGTGTGCATTAGCCATTACAGGGTCCCCATCAGGTAGACAACGGTGAAGACGCAGATCCAGACCACGTCCAGGAAGTGCCAGAACAGGCTCAGGCAGCTCAGGCGAGTCTTGTTGGTCGACGTCAGGCCCTTTTTCTGCACCTGATACATCATGATCGCCATCCAGATCAAACCGGCGGACACGTGCAGACCGTGAGTACCGACCAGGGTAAAGAACGCGGACAGGAAGCCTGAACGGCTAGGGCCGTAGCCTTCGGAGATCAAAATGTGGAACTCGTTGATCTCCATCGCGATAAAGCCTGCGCCCAACAGGAAGGTCATTCCCAGCCAGGTCAGCACCGCCTTCTTGTTGCCCTTGTACAACGCCAGCATGGCGAAGCCGTAGGTGATCGAACTGAACAGCAGCAGAGCGGTTTCGCCCAGTACGTAAGGCAGTTCGAAGATGTCGTGGCCCGACGGGCCACCCGCTACGTTGTTAACCAGTACCGCGTACACCGCGAAGATCGACGCAAACAGAATGCAGTCGGTCATCAGGTAGAGCCAGAAACCGTATACGGTCATCTCGCCCGAGTCGTGGTGGTGGTCATCGTGCCCATGGTCACCATGGGCGTGTCCAACATTGGTCACTAAGTTCGACATGGTTTAAGCCTGTTCCAACGAGGTTTCAACACGGGTGGCGGTGGCCGGGATTTTCCCTGCCGCTACCAGACGCTTGTGCTGCTCGGCTTCGATGCGCTCGATCACGTCGACCGGCACCATATAGCCTTGATCATCACGGGCGGCGTGGATCGCGAAGTAGACGACAGTGCCTACCAGGCTCGCGATGGCCAGCCACCAGATGTGCCAGATCATTGCGAAACCGAACACGGTCAGCAGAGCACCCATGACCACACCGGTGGCGGTGTTGTTTGGCATGTGGATCGGCTCGTACTTGGCCGGAACCTTGTACGCGGTGCCGTTTTCCTTGGCTTCGGTGAACGGGTCGACGCAGTCGGCTTTCGGCAGCACGGCGAAGTTGTAGAACGGTGGTGGCGACGAGGTCGACCATTCCAGAGTGTGGGCATTCCACGGGTCACCGTGTTCGCACATGTTCTCTGGCTTCTTGCGGTCACGCACACTGACGTACAGCTGGATCAGTTGGCAGGCGATACCGACAGCGATCATCACCGCACCGAACATGGCGACGTACAGGTACGGCACCCACTCAGGGTTGGTGGTGGCGTTCAGACGACGGGTCATGCCCATGAAGCCCAGTGCATAGAGCGGCATGAACGCGACGAAGAAGCCCGAGATCCAGAACCAGAACGCTGCCTTGCCCCAACCTTCGTGCAGCTTGAAGCCGAACGCTTTCGGGAAGTAGAAGGCGAAACCTGCGATGTATA